>NZ_QESS01000001.1:0-76678 GCF_009012935.1 Wolbachia endosymbiont of Nasonia oneida
GATTTTCACCAACTGTTCCTTACGCACTTCTTGGCGCACACATTTTGTCAACTACCTTTGTAGATTTAAAAGGGCATTTTTACATATTCCATATGGCTGCCAGTTGCACCCCTCGCATGCGTACTCGAATTTCTTTAAAGACATTTTCTCTCTAATCTTTTCTACCGCTTCACTCCAGGTCAAAGTCTCGCCAATTTTAATTCCTAAAATTTCCATATGCCTTCTATCTAGCTCTAAAACTTTAGCTTGTTCGGTGCATTTACCTTGTTTAGTCTGGTTTGGGCAAGCACTACAAATACTATCAAGGTTACCAACTACTTCGATTTGAGTACTAACCACTTCACTTGCTATCTTCCTATAATTTTCTACAAAACCCTGAGAATACCCATATCCCCGAAACGCGAGGGTGCACATAAAATGATGAGGGCGAAATTTTATCATTTTTTCAAATATTGCAAAGCTGCTACAAGTAGAAAAATTTTTATCAAACCAGGAAGGATAAATGGTAAAACACCCACCATTATTGCTTGTTCCAGACCCAAGTAAACAGCAAGCCAACTAACACCACAAATAAAGATTACAACTGTACCAGCCAGACAACTTAAAGAATTACATACAAATGATTTATACTTAGAGTTCAGTAATTCATTTACTTTGCTCATTACCATAACAGCAGCTAAACAGCCAATTAAATATCCACCTGTTGGTCCAAGGAGAGCGTGATAACCACCAGAAAAATTTGCAAGAACAGGCAATCCTGCTGCACCAAGTGATAGATATGTAAGCACAGAATAGAATGCTGTTCTGCGGTTAAATTTAAGCCCAATAAGCATTACTCCTAAAGTTTGCAATGTGATAGGCACAGGCTGCAATGGTATACTTATTTGAGCCATCAAGAATAAAAGTAAAACGCAAGACAATATTTCAGCCAGTGTTGATCTGCTGCTAGATTGTGTTATAAACATACCTTCCCAATAAAAATAACTTATTAAATGTAATATATGTGTATGAGAGGTTTTGCAATTTAAATTTTGCTTATATTGTGCTACAATGAATTATTTATGCACTATTAAATTAAAAATGATGAGTAAACAAGATCTATTATCGTTGATGAAAGCAAGACACAGCGGACGTTCATACGATCCTACAAGAGCAATATCTCAGGAAGACATGGATATTTTAATGGAAGCTGTAAGGCTGACTCCCTCATGTTTTGGTGATGAACCCTGGAGATACGTAATATGCAACAAACAGAACAATCAAAGCGCATGGGAAAAGCTGCTAAATTGCCTTGATGAATCTAATCAAAAATGGGCAAAAGATGCACAAGTGTTAATCATATCTTTAAGTGCTAAAAACTTCCGTAAACAAGGTAAAGGAGAAAATCTTTGGGCTAATCATGATACTGGTGCAGCAAATTATGGACTTATGTTACAAGCTGCAGTTATGAACTTAATGGCCCATCAAATGGGTGGATTTGATAGAGATAAAATAGTGAAAGAGTTCAATATACCCAATGACTTTAACGTAATGTCAGTGATAGCGGTTGGTTACGAAGAAGAGGGCGCTGAAACAAGTAAGAAAAAAAGGAGACCAATAGAAGAAATGTTTTTTTATGATGAGTGGCCAAGGTCCTGAAAATTTTATCAAAATGCACGGCACTGGTAACAACTTCGTTATCATAGACTCACGTTCAACAAACAATTTAGACTGGAACCATAGACAAATTGCTGATCAAAGCAGTTGTGATCAAGTGATAATTATAACAATGTCTAATGCTGCAGACTGTTTTATGCATATCTATAATGCTGATGGCAGTCGAGCTGAAATGTGCGGAAACGCAGCACGCTGTGTTGGATATTTGATAATGTCAGAAAAAGGTACTGAGTATATCACTATTGAGCTGGTAAACAAACGCATTTTAGAGTGTTTTAAAGTGGGTGATAAATCCATAAAGGTTAACATGGGCAAACCTTTGCTAAAATGGCATGAAATTCCCTTGTCTACTGAGTGTGACACTCTTCACTTACCTATAGAGCTTGAAATGCTAAAAGATCCTGTTGCAGTAAATATTGGTAATCCTCACATAGTTTTTTTTGTTGATAACGTAAATGAAATACCATTGCAAAGTTTAGGATCAAAGTTGGAAAGTCACGTATTATTTCCTCAGAAAATTAATATTAGTATTGCACAAGTTGAAAAGTCTGGAGAAATAGCTTTAAGAGTTTGGGAAAGAGGTACAGGCATTACTGCATCATGCGGTAGTGCAGCCTGTGCAGCACTTGTTACATCCACACTACGTGGATATCTGACTGTCCAACAGACTTCAGTAAATTTACCAGGAGGGAAGTTATTAATCGAATGGGCAAATAACGTATTCATGACCGGTGATATAGGGTTTTTGTGACCCTAATTCTAGTGATGCATTACTTCCAATACCTTCTTACCAATTACTGCAGGGGTTTCAGCAATTGCAATCCCGGCACTCCGCATAACTTCTAGTTTTGCACCAGCACTTCCACCGCTGGAAGAGATGATTGCTCCAGCGTGTCCCATACGTCTTCCTGGAGGTGCCGTTTGGCCTGCTACAAAACCAACGATTGGCTTTTTAGTTTTTTCTGTTTTCACAAAATGTGATACATCTTCTTCTTCGTTTCCACCTATTTCACCAATAACTACAATACCATGAGTATCGTTATCTTTTAAAAAGAGCTCCATACAGTCAACAAATGTCATACCATGAACTGGATCCCCCCCAATTCCGATACATGTGGATTGACCAAGACCAACAGCAGTTGTTTGTGCTACTGCTTCGTAAGTTAAAGTTCCAGAGCGAGACATAATTCCTATGTGTCCACGCTTATGGATATGGCCAGGCATAATTCCTATTTTGCACTCTTCAGGCGTAATAATTCCCGGGCAGTTGGGACCAATCAATCGACTTTTTGAATCAACAAGCGCGCGCTTAACTTTCACCATATCAAGTATAGGAATGCCCTCTGTAATACAAACTATCAATTCTATTTTTGCATCTATTGCTTCAAGTATTGCAGCAGCAGCAAATTTAGCAGGTACATATATAACTGTAGCATTTGCACCGGTTTTTTCTTTGGCTTCTGCTACAGTATTAAAAACCGGTAAACTAAGGTGAGTGCTACCACCCTTTCCAGGAGTTACACCGCCAATCATTTTCGTTCCGTAATCAATTGCTTGCTCTGAATGAAATGTGCCTTGTGCACCAGTAAAACCCTGGCATATTAATCTTGTATCTTTGTTTACTAAAACGGACATGCTTTATTTTACCTCTTTTACTATCTTTTGTGCAGCATCACCCAGTTCATCTGCAGCAATAATATTTAATCCCGACTCTTCTAAAATTTTTTTTCCTTCTTCAAAATTAGTACCTGATAATCTAACCACTAGAGGAACTTTAATGCTCATTTCTTTTGCAGCAGCAACAATTCCACTTGCAATAATATCGCAACGCATTATACCACCAAATATGTTAACCAGAATTCCTTTTACGTTGCTATCAGACAATATAATTTTAAATGCTTCAGTTACAGTTTCTTTACTCGCTCCACCACCAACATCCAAAAAGTTAGCAGGCTCTGCTCCGTAGTATTTTATTATATCCATTGTTGCCATAGCAAGACCTGCACCGTTTACCATGCAACCAATACTGCCATCCATTTTGATGTAACTGAGCCCATACTTTGAAGCCTCTATCTCTTCTTTCACTTCTTCATCATAATCACGAAGTTCCATAATTTCTGGGTGACGATATAAAGCATTATCATCGAAATTAATTTTCGCATCGAGCGCAATAAAATCTCCAGAATTTGTTTCAACCAGTGGATTAATTTCAATTTGGCTCGCATCAGTTGCAATAAACGCATCATATATTTTTTTTGCAATGTTCGATATCTTTTCTATTTGTTCTGGACTCAAATGAAAACTGCTGCTTAACTTGCTGCTATCAAAACTTGTAGCAGAATCAATATCAAATTTCACAATTTTTGCGGGAGAATTTTTCGCCACTTCTTCAATGTCCATTCCACCTTCTGAGGAAAATATGAATATTGGCCTACTGAGCTTCGGGTCGATTACCAGGCTTAAATAATACTCTTTCTTAATGCTTGAGCCTTCTTCAACGTACACTTTTCTTACTTGCTGCCCGCTTGGCCCTGTTTGATGAGTAACTAAAGTCATACCAATCATGTCCTTTACAAACTGTTGAGCTTCTTCAACTGACTTTGCTAGCTTTACGCCACCGGCTTTACCCCTACCACCTGCATGAATTTGAGCTTTAACTACAAACACGTCAGATTTTAATTGACTTACTTGAGTCTTTACTTCTTCCGCAGATGTAGCAACAAAACCTTTTGGCACTGGGACATTAAATTTATGCAAAACTTCTTTCGCTTGATATTCGTGAATATTCATAAGATAACCAATGATAAACTATTAACTTGAGTACAAACTACCAACCATAACGCTGCCTTCTGCACTCTTGTTGGTACCTCTTTTTTTTAGCTTCAGCTTTCTTTTTAGCTCTTTTTTCTGATTTTTTTTCATGATATTGTTTTTTCATTTTCAACCCTCTTCCTTCCTTTTGAATTGTTTTTTTCAATACTGGAAGAGCTCTGTCTACATCACCATAATGGACTGATACTTCTATCAAACTCTATACCTCCTTCGGTAATCATTTCAAAATCTATTTATAAATTAGAAAATTAACATTGTCAATTATTTTATAAACTTGAGCGTTAAAATGTAATATGCCGTAATTTACATGGCAAATGATGTCATTCCAGTGTCAGCTACTTGCTTACTGATGGAGATTGCTCTTATGTTACAGCGTTCTTACAATTATACTAACATCGGGGCGGAGAGATTTGAACTCTCGACCCTTTGGTCCCAAACCAAATGCGCTACCAGGCTGCGCTACGCCCCGACTTCTTTACTCAGAGTATCAATAACTCAGGCAAAATGCAAGATTCATTTGTTTACTTTAGAAAAAATATAATATGAGATTTAATATTATCTTAGAATATGTTTTTTATTAGCTCCTCTTTAACAACAGACTGCTTCGTAGAAAGTCTACAGGGTTTTTGTGCGCGCAACACTGAACCAGATTTCTTTATGACCCAAACCTTAGTCATATTTAAAAATCTAGCTACACCAATTGGTGAAAGTGAGTGCAGCAACTACAGCAGTATCGACCCTTAAAATTCTTTTTCCTAGACTCAATTTTTGACAAAACTTATCGGCAAGATCAAGTTCATAAGATGAAAAACCACCTTCAGGGCCAACAATAATAGCAACATTTTTTTTGCCTTTCAGCACTTTGTCAGCTTTACCTGTTTCATCACACAAAACAAAATTTTTACTCTGGGAATCAGGTAACTCACAAAAGTTAATAGGAGGCAAAATCTCTGGTATACTTATCCTACCTGATTGTTCCGCTGCTTCGATTGCTTGTAATTTTGCTCTACTTAGGTTAATATTTTTTACCACTGTACGTTCCGTTGAAATAAATTGAATGCAGATTACTCCCATTTCAGTTGCCTGTCTTACTATGTTGTTCAAAGCAGCACTTTTTACCATGGCACAATACAGGTATAAATTTTCCTCATATTGCTGTTGTTTAGTGCATTCTTTGGGTGTAACTTCTGTCAATTTACGCGATATATTAACTACTTCTCCTAACCATTCTCCATCTTTTCCATTAAAAAGAGAGAGATTATCATACTTCTTAAGCCGCATTACATTGCAAATATAGTGACTTTGTTGTGGATTAAGTGCTAAACTCACGCCTTGTGATAAAGCTTCTTCAACATAGAGCCTAATTTTTCCCATTCAAAACTTTAATTATATTCTACTTGAGTGACTCTTACGGGATTTGAACCCGTGTTACCACCGTGAAAGGGTGGTGTCCTAACCACTAGACGAAAGAGTCAACTTGAATCTAACTAGGTTATATCGATTACATATATAAAGTCAATTCAATTATTTTGAATCACATAGTTAGAGGGATATATCAGTAATCTTATATCGACAGCCTCCTATTACTCCATGCTCAATACTCACTGAACCTATCTCAGATTTAGGAGCTAATTCTAATTGTTGTTCAACTTTTGTATCGGAATCATAGCCAGAATCGTAGCCAGAATCTCTACGCTCATATTTCTGCCTTATTTCTTCTACACTAAAGCCAGCCTTGGTCTTAATTTTTTGATCATTAGTCTGTTGCTGACTTATCGACTTATTAGCACTTAGCTCATTTAGCTTCACTTGCCAATCATTCACTTTATCTTGCACTAACCCATGGCAAGTTCCAGAATTAGCTTTTATGTCTTTTGCTTTTCTTTCTGCTCTTTTCTTGGACAAATCTACCCTAGCATAAATAGGTTCTGACGACTGTTCTGGCTCTTTCTGTTTTAGGCTAGTAGGCTTTTTTTGTTCTGAAAGATCATCTATAGTGCAATAAATAGGTTCTTCTGATATACTCAAATAACCACTATCTTCCAATGATAAATTTTCAGTGGATTTTTTATGTGAATCATATATTTCAGCATAAATAGATTCTTCTGATACACTCAAATAACCATTCTCCCCTAATGAGTTACTAACCTTAGCATCATACACCTCAGCGTAAATTGGCTCTTTTGAAGGCAAAGCATCATAATTAGTGCTCTTTGGCTTATACTCAAAAGTTCTAGGAGGTTTTTGAGGTGGTATTACATTGTTGTTCACCTCAGCGTACATAGTTATTGGCTCATATTCAGAGGTTCTAGGAGGTTTTTGTTGTATAGCTTCAACATTCAAATCATCTGTAGAATAATACTCTGCGCCTTTTCCTAGTAAAAAGGAAACTGTGGGGTGAAGAATTATCTCTGCTGGTAAGTTTTTCTCACTATCCAATTTTAGATTTTTTGATTCTGCTAAACTCTCAATAACACGAATTATAACATTCTTTCCATTCTCATCTATTGAGTGGATATCAGCTCCACGATTAATCAGCAATTCCATTATTTTGTGATCTGTAGCATGTCCTAAAGCCTGATTTAAAGCTTGATTATTATTTATATCAAATGATCCTGTATTCTTGAGAGACATAGTCTTTGAAAAGAATTTTCTAAAACTATTTAATGCATCATAGAGAATTAGAGTCAGTTTAACACCTTTTATGTCATTGTTTTTGACAGATTTAATTAAAAAATTATCTATTATGCCCATGATTATACCCCCTATATAAAAGCTCACTACCATGGTACAATTTTAAACTATGATGATTTATTTTCTACTAATAGCAGCTCTCTATAACCACTTAACAAGTGGTGGCATTGACATCATAATTGCATCTGGATTGCCGTCAGTCATTAAACCAAACCTTGTGCCACGATCGTATAACAGATTGAATTCTACATATCTGCCACGTTTTATTAATTGATTTTCTCGTTGTTCTTTTGTCCAAGATTTTTGTATATGTTTACGTATGATGTGCAAATAAATTTCCAAAAAGGCTTCACCTACTGCTTTTGTGAACTCAAAATCGTTTTCCCAGTTGCCAGAACTCAGATTATCATAGAAAATACCACCAATGCCACGTGGCTCTTTTCTGTGTTGTAAGAAAAAATAATTGTCACATTGCTCTTTAAATTTTGGATAATATCCGGTGTCAAATCTATCACATGTCATTTTGATTGATTCATGAATATACTTGCAATCTTCTTCATTTCTATATATTGGCGTAAAATCCATTCCTCCACCAAACCATTGTTTTGAAGTATATATCAGCCTTGTGTTCATATGCGCTGCAGGGATAAGGGGCGATTGCATGTGAGACACTAAAGATATACCGCTTGCCCAGAACTCTCCGTTACTTTCACTTGCACCAGGAATTTCATTGATGGCTGAATCTGCAAATTTTCCGTGTACTTTTGAAACGTTTACTCCAACTTTTTCAAAAATATTACCAAAAATAATTGTAGATTCACCACCTCCACCACCTGGGCGATCCCACTTTCTCTTTTCGATCTTTGGCTCTGCGGATGATTGTTTTTCAATTAATAAGAAAGATTCTATGATCTTATCTCTTAGTGCACAGAACCATTTAAATGCTTGTGTTTTTTGTTTTTCCATAATATCCTCTTGCTAGCTTATTAACATTGTTATATCTGATATTTAAGGAACTTAATTAGATTTGGATGATAATTATCTATCAAAGACGTTAATAAATCTATAATAATTAAATCAATATAATAGAACATTTTCGTATGTACAACAATGCCAAGTAACAATAATGAATAAAAGATACATAGATAACAAAAAAGAGAACAGGGTTGACTTCATACTAAGAAATTATGGAATGTCAATTGTTGTGATGGCAGTTATTATGCTCTTACCTCCAGTAGCAATATCGATACTCTACTTTTTTGATATATATAGTCAGCATATTAATATAGAGATTAATTTATTAGTTAGCATTCTAACAACTCTCTTTATGATGTATAATGTAAAACGCTACAGATACCTACTTAATACTATAGAATTTCAAAATGCAATATTTGCAAATGCACTAAATCATAATACAGAATTTTGCCTTATTTTACATAAAGATGAAGGTATTATTTATGCTGATGCAAGGTTCTACGAAAGGTTTAAAGATCATATAGATGATGACATTACGTTAGACAAGATTCTTGAAATAGGAGATGTTTCAGAAGCAGACAAAAAAGTACTCTATCATGCACTAAAAAATAACTCTTCTGTACAGGTATGCATTTCCTTAAACAAGAAGAATAGAGTATCTAACTTTCTTTTGCTCTTTGAGCCGATACCAGATAATCCCCAAATTGCTATAAATAGTAATAAGATTTTAAATTTATCATTAGTGCCAATAGCAAGGCCAGATGGGTATTTTGTATTAAAAGCAACACAGATAAACAAGGAGCAGATATATGAAGAGTTAATAGAAAAACACAGCATAGGAACTTACATTGCAAATGCCAAAGGGGTGATTTTATCTGTAAATAAAAGATTTTTAGACATATTTGAACTAAAAAAACTGGAAAAAGGTAGCTCAATCAGTGATTTTATATCTCAATCTAAATATAACAATACAACAACCGATAATGAAATTTTGTTTTTTACTATAAGTGGTATTCCATTCAAGGCTTATATGAGCACTGCTATATTTTGTGATAAATACAACCATAGCTATATATATGGCTTTATAACACCAACCGAATCAAATATTGTTGATTATCAATTACACCCTTGTTTTGCAAATTCATCAATTGCTATTGCACAATGTGACATAAACGGCAACTTTGTAAAGAAAAATACGGCACTAATAAAGCTTGCAGGGTCAGATAATAATTCAATCTTTACGTTGATATTGGATAGTTATCATGTGAAAATACGTGAATATTTTTCGAGTAATAGAATAAATAATGCGTCTTTTGATGTACAGCTCAACGGCGGTAATAACATAAAAATATATTTCAATAAGTTTCTTCATAATAAAATGATCTTCATACTTTGTTATTTTATTGACAATACTGAACACAAAAACCTAGAGATAAAGCTTGAGCATTATCAAAAGATGCAAGCTATAGGGCAGTTAGCAGGTGGTATTGCGCATGATTTCAACAATATATTGACTGGGATAATAGGATTTTGCGATTTGCTTTTACTCCAACACTCAGCTGGTGACCCATCTTTTGGAGATATAATACAGATACAGCAAAATGCAAAGCGTGGATCAAATTTAGTAAGACAATTGCTTGCTTTCTCAAGAAGACAGACCTTGCAGCCAAAAATTATTGATGTAAATAATACTATAGCTAATCTTTATGAAATGATAAAAAGATTAATAGGTGAAAATATAAAATTTAATATTTATTATGGTAGAGACTTGGGTGCTGTTAGGGCTGATCAAGGGCAATTAGAGCAAGTTATACTTAACTTAGCAGTCAATGCTAGTGCTGCTATGGAAAAGGGCGGAGAATTAACTATACGAACCTTTAATCAAAAGATTGACTCATTAAATTCTACACCTCAGGATATGTTTTCTCCAGACAAGGAAGCGATTGAACATGGAAATTATGTTGTGATTGAAGTAATTGATACTGGATGTGGAATGACGAGTGATACAACTGAAAAGATCTTTGATCCGTTTTTTTCTACCAAAGATATTACCTCTGGTACAGGTCTTGGCCTCTCTACTGTATATGGCATTATTAAACAAACTGAAGGATACATCTATGTTGCTAGCAAAGTAAATCATGGAACTAAATTTAGCATATTTTTGCCCATGGTTTACATATCAGATGAAAATGATAGAGAGGAAGATAGTGAAGAAACAGAAAAACCGGTAGTAAGTGAAATTAAAGGTAATGGTATAATTTTATTAATCGAAGATGAAGATTCAGTAAGGGAATTCATCTCTAAAGCACTCAAAAGAAAAGGATTTGATGTAATAGAAGCAAGCATAGGCAGCGAGGCGCTAGAAATAATCAGTAAAAAAAGTCAACACATAGATCTTATAATCACTGATGTAATCATGCCAGAGGTGAGCGGCCCAGAAATAGTTAAAGAAGCATTGATCCATAGGCCAAATATCAACGTTATTTTTATTTCTGGGTATGCAGAAGATGCTTTTTTAAAGAGTGATGACATCAATATAGAAGATTTTCACTTTTTGCCAAAACCATTCACTCTGAATGAATTAGGAAACAAGGTTCAAAGTGTGTTACACAAAGCAAAAAAGACAGTCTAATTTTAGTGTGGTTAACAACAAAAAAATTTTCTAATGCAAAAGTTTCTTGCATATATACAATAGAATTATTTTATACATAAGATAAAAGGCGTGAGCAAGATTATTGCAATAGTAAATCAAAAGGGTGGAGTTGGCAAAACCACAACTAGTATAAATTTATCGACAGCCTTTGCTGCTGTGGGAAAAAGCACTTTATTGGTAGATCTTGATCCTCAAGGAAATGCTAGCACCGGACTCGGGATTTCTTATCGTAGTAGGGAAGAAAAAAACATATACAAAATACTACTAAGCAGCGAAAATAAATTGATAGAATCGGCAATTTTCAATATAAAGGAAATTCCGAATTTATCGCTAATTTCGTCAGTAGTTGATTTGTCAGCTGCAGAAATTGAATTATCGCAACTTGAGCGAGGAAAATTCGTACTAAAAAGCGCATTGGAGAAGATACGCGATAATTATGAGTATATAATCATCGATTGCCCTCCATCACTTGGGCTTCTGACCATAAATGCTTTGACTGCTGCTAATTCTATTATTGTTCCTCTTCAGTGTGAATTTTTTGCTCTGGAAGGATTAAGCCATTTAGTTAAAACTGTGGAGCTAATAAAAAGGAATAACCTAAACCCTTTTTTGGCAATAGAAGGGATAGTGTTAACAATGTATGACAGGCGCAACAAACTTAGTGAGCAGATTAAAAACGATATTTGTCAGTATTTAAATGATAAAGTATACAAAACTATCATCCCATTGTATGAGACTGTTATTCCACGTAACGTACGGTTATCAGAAGCACCTTCTCATGGAAAACCTGCTATTGTGTATGATCTTAAATGTCCTGGTGCACAAGCGTATATAAGTTTGGCAAGGGAAATTTTAAAAAAGCACGCGAGCAGTTGTAAGGAGAAGAAGCTAGTAAGCGAGGGCGTGGTATGAAGGATGATAGACGCCTCGGCAGAGGTCTTGCCGGTCTCATAGGCGATAATTATGATAATAAAGAAGATCGACAAGAGTATTTGCCTATTTCATTACTGCACCCAAGCAAATTTCAACCGAGGAAACATTTTGACGAGGAATCATTAAGAGAGCTTGCAAATTCGATAAAGAAAAGTGGCATTATACAGCCTATCGTGGTACGCAAAGATTCAAATGATGATGGTTACGAAATAATAGCTGGGGAACGTCGTTGGCGAGCAAGCAAGATTGCAAATCTTGATAATGCACCGGTTATCATAAAAGATCTGAGCGACAAGGAATGCTTGGAAGTATCCATTATTGAAAATATACAAAGGCAAGATATTAATCCAATAGAGGAAGGTGAAGCTTACAGAAAACTGATAGATGAGTTTTTCTATACACATGAGGAATTAGCTTCAGCTATAGGCAAAAGCCGCAGCCACATAACCAATATGATTCGGATGTTGTTGCTCCCTGATAGGGTGAAAACAATGATCAATGAGAAAAAATTGTCTATGGGTCATGCAAGAGCGTTGATTAATGTTGAAAATGCGGAAAGTATTGCAGAAAAAATAGTTTCTCAGGGCTTAAGCGTTAGACAAACTGAAAAACTGATAAAGGACCTACATCAAAACAACAATCAAAAAGAGCAGAGATATACTAGAAATCAAGATATGACAGTAATAGAAGGCGCTATATCTTCTCAACTTGGTTTAAAGATCAAAATTAATGACAACAATTCTAAGGGTAAAGTTATGATACGGTATGATAATCCAAATGAATTGGATTTGATATTGAAAATTTTGAATAGGAAACTTGAGGCATAGCTAGTAGTTGGCTAGCAAAGCAACAAACCAATATCAACTGTTGGTGTCATGAAAGTAGCTGACACTGGAATCCAGGAATTTTATTAAGTTGGTAAGCATAAAAGTATAACTTCTACGTCATACCGCCGCGGTATCCGCTAACAAGCAGCGGGGTGACGATTGTCAGGGTAGCTGTCATCCCAGTGCCCTGACTACTTGGATCCAGGAAAAAGAATGGTGTCATCCAAGTAGCTGACACTGGGATGACACCCTAGTAGAAATCGTTTTTGTAATTGCAACATTCGTGCAATCTTTAGCCATAAATATTAAGAAATTTACCAAATGAAAAAAAAGGCAAAAGAAGCCCTGGGGTTATTATCCGCTTTAAAATATTGGCGTTTTTTATGTTTTAAACGCTTGACAAGCAAGATTAAGCTGCTTTTAATTGCAACTAACTTACGCTGCAAATGTTTAAGAAATTTACTAAGCAGAAAAAAAGACAAAGAATCCCCGAGTTAGCTAGTCTTTTACTATCTCTGTCGAGTATTGGCATTTTTTGATGTCTTGTAACGCTTTATAAGCGCGTTCAGCTTATTTAGATAAAAATCTAGATGTAGATGAAGTTTTGTAAAGACATACAGTATCTATATACTGCAAAAAATTGAACATAAGACGCCGATACATTAAGTAATCCTTACCTTTTAATCTGCAGATTGGCGAAAGCAAATACAATAGCTTCACTATCATGATAAGGGGGCTGGCGAAGGGTGTCAAGTAAGTTTTTTCGTTTCATCCGATGCGCTGCCAAAAGCTATGCAAAAAGTCCAATGAGTTAACTCCCATATATCCTGAGTAATTCTTGTGCATTAGCTTTGATTAGGATAGGGCATTTTCTATCATTTAATAGGGAACGCAATATTTTAGTTGCACCTTTAATGTCGTTATTATGTATCTTTACTACAGCGATAGCTTCTTGGCTTGAATAAGGATACACTGCACTTGATTCTAAATTATCAATTTTATCTTTATTTATTTTTTCACCGTTGGAGTGAAGTAAGCTCATTACTTCTAAATATTGTGCTAACTCACGCAAAACACCAGGAGCATCTTTATCATCTGCCAAATCATTATAAATAGATGCTGTGTCTGTTGGCATTGAATCTGAGATATGATTGAATGCGCGTTCAAAATTTGCTAAATACTCCCAATTTGAATCTATTTCTTCTAGCAGCGGCTTATTATCTTTTTTTAAGAATAATACTTCGTAAAACTTGTCACCTGCAGTTATAGATTGTTTTGTGTTATCAATGTTGCGCAATAAGTATAATGTGATGCCAACTAACATTGGCGCGAGTGCAAGCAGAAAGATGTATTTTTTCATGGTAATATTCCAAATAGTTATATATTTATACATTAATGCTTTTGATTTGCAAAAACATATTGACATAGTGATTATATCACATAATAATATTCTTAAAGTTGTTTGAATAGTTGGAGATTAAAATATTTCTAAAGTAGAAATAAAGACAGCAGTATTAAGCTAAATTATTTTTTGTCGGATTTATCCGATGTACCCTCAACCTTTTATAGGTTGAAGTCTAAATTTGAGAGTTTGATCCTGGCTCAGAATGAACGCTGGCGGCAGGCCTAACACATGCAAGTCGAACGGAGTTATATTGTAGCTTGCTATGGTATAACTTAGTGGCAGACGGGTGAGTAATGTATAGGAATCTACCTAGTAGTACGGAATAATTGTTGGAAACGGCAACTAATACCGTATACGCCCTACGGGGGAAAAATTTATTGCTATTAGATGAGCCTATATTAGATTAGCTAGTTGGTGGAGTAATAGCCTACCAAGGCAATGATCTATAGCTGATCTGAGAGGATGATCAGCCACACTGGAACTGAGATACGGTCCAGACTCCTACGGGAGGCAGCAGTGGGGAATATTGGACAATGGGCGAAAGCCTGATCCAGCCATGCCGCATGAGTGAAGAAGGCCTTTGGGTTGTAAAGCTCTTTTAGTGAGGAAGATAATGACGGTACTCACAGAAGAAGTCCTGGCTAACTCCGTGCCAGCAGCCGCGGTAATACGGAGAGGGCTAGCGTTATTCGGAATTATTGGGCGTAAAGGGCGCGTAGGCGGATTAGTAAGTTAAAAGTGAAATCCCAAGGCTCAACCTTGGAATTGCTTTTAAAACTGCTAATCTAGAGATTGAAAGAGGATAGAGGAATTCCTAGTGTAGAGGTGAAATTCGTAAATATTAGGAGGAACACCAGTGGCGAAGGCGTCTATCTGGTTCAAATCTGACGCTGAGGCGCGAAGGCGTGGGGAGCAAACAGGATTAGATACCCTGGTAGTCCACGCTGTAAACGATGAATGTTAAATATGGGAAGTTTTACTTTCTGTATTACAGCTAACGCGTTAAACATTCCGCCTGGGGACTACGGTCGCAAGATTAAAACTCAAAGGAATTGACGGGGACCCGCACAAGCGGTGGAGCATGTGGTTTAATTCGATGCAACGCGAAAAACCTTACCACTCCTTGACATGGAAATTATACCTATTCGAAGGGATAGGGTCGGTTCGGCCGGGTTTCACACAGGTGTTGCATGGCTGTCGTCAGCTCGTGTCGTGAGATGTTGGGTTAAGTCCCGCAACGAGCGCAACCCTCATCCTTAGTTACCATCAGGTAATGCTGGGGACTTTAAGGAAACTGCCAGTGATAAACTGGAGGAAGGTGGGGATGATGTCAAGTCATCATGGCCCTTATGGAGTGGGCTACACACGTGCTACAATGGTGGCTACAATGGGCTGCAAAGTCGCGAGGCTAAGCTAATCCCTTAAAAGCCATCTCAGTTCGGATTGTACTCTGCAACTCGAGTGCATGAAGTTGGAATCGCTAGTAATCGTGGATCAGCACGCCACGGTGAATACGTTCTCGGGTCTTGTACACACTGCCCGTCACGCCATGGGAATTGGTTTCACTCGAAGCTAACGACCTAACCGCAAGGAGGGAGTTATTTAAAGTGGGATCGGTGACTGGGGTGAAGTCGTAACAAGGTAGCAGTAGGGGAATCTGCAGCTGGATTACCTCCTTAGGCTTTGCACATAATTTACCATTTTTAATGATGGTGTTGTTATGTGCTATACTGCTGTCTTTACTTCTACTTTATTTTAATTTCCCGATAACGGAATTTTATGAGTGATAGACCTCTTTCTCCACATTTACAAATATATAAAGTACAAGTTACTAGTTTTTTCTCTATTATGCATAGATTGACTGGTATCTTGCTATTCCTTTTATTAATGATACTTTCTTGGTATTTCATATTACATGTTTACTTTCCTGAGTTACTTATAGTAAGGTACTTAAATGCATTATTATTCACTCCTGTTGCTAAATTAGCTTATGTCTTATGTTTTATAAGTTTTGTATATCATTTTCTTAATGGTATTCGTCATTTATTGTGGGATGTTGGGCTTAATTTAGAAATTACTGGCGTTTCAAGGAGTGCTATACTGCTGACAGTAACGCTACTTCTTTCTACTATGGCTTTTTTATTTATGTTTATATGAGTCAGTCTGGAAATTCAGTACATCATTGGTGGGTTCAGCGTGTTTCTGCGGTAATTTTACTGTTCCTGTTTCCTTGGTTTATCTATTCATTTTCTTGCACATTTTATACTGATAGCTCTTTGTCTTTTAGTGAAAAATTTATTAATCACCCTCTAGAGCTTTTATTTTTTGTTGTATTGTTGTTTTGCATTTTTTGGCACGCAGTTCTTGGAATGCAGGTAGTATGCGAAGATTATATACACAGCGTACCTTTGAGGATTTTTACAATTACATGCATAAAGTACTTATCAAGCATTACTTATATAACCCTCGCTTTTACAATCTTTATCTTCTACAGGCGTATTTTCTTGTAAAATCACCGGTGCTGTGTTAATATATTATTAGTGTACTAGTTTTATTATTGAACTATAGCATTATAGCGATTTTGGTTTGACAATATGTTTGAAGCATTAAAAAAGGGAGCAATAGATCTTACACTTAAAGCAAAAGGTCTGCTTACTTCACCTGAATCTCAAGTTTACGTCGAAGACCTTAGAAAGGTAATGATGTATGATGGAAGGAAATGCCAGTATCCAAAAAATTATGATCAAATTGTACAGTCTGCTAAAATCATAGAAAACAGGGATATGCATGGAAATGCTATACTAGATAAAGATAAAAATCCAACCTATAAACTTTTGTATGGTCAAAAAGATGAGAATGGAGAACAACCAAGTTTCAGATTATCTTTAGTTACCAAAGATAAAGATAATGATAGATCTTATTTTACTATCAATTATATAGACAATCAGGGTAAGCAAATTCCGATAAATGAGTTGCATAAGTCATATTTTGAGCCATTAGGCTTTTCGAGAATGGATTTGAAAAAACACGTGCCAATTTTTGAAGCTGAAAAAACTAAGGATCCTCAATATCCATTTGAATTAACTAATTCTTCTGTGCTAACTAAAGAGGTAAAAAATAAAGAAGGTAAAGTTCAGGAAGTTGTTGATGAAAAAGGAAGAAATGGAGAATTATTATACACTAGTGATTACAAGAAGCTAAGCACCCATTTTTCAGAAATTAGAGATCAGAATGGTAATCTAGAGCTAGATAAAAGTCTTATATCTGTTCCTATCGTTTTTGCTACAAGTTTAGCTAAAGTTTGTACTAAATTGTTGACTTCTCTTCCTATAAAGTTAGGGGAGCATTTAATAAGCGAACAAAACCCAATTGCAAAGTCTTTTGGTTATCTTTTATTTACTCCTGCAATGGCAGTAAAAAATTTAGTGGATATGGGAGCTACCATACTTAAGGCTCCAATTTTATTGTTTGTAGCAAATGAGAAAAAATATGGTGATGCTTACTACACCATGTGGAAACACCAACTGAAAGGATGTTTGGAAGAAGCAAAAAGTGACTTTAATGTTATTAAAGGTGAAGAAAGGCTAAAGCCGGATCATGGGAATCGTGATTCACTAGTGGGCACATGGGATGAGCTTAACGCTAGAAGGCCAAAGAAACAAGGGGATGATAAAGAAGTTAGCAAGAGTAATGAAATACTAAAGAGTCCTGAGGAAGAACAAAATAAGGGTAATGAAATATTAAGTGATAAAAGAAAAGGTCATGTTGAGGAATTACAAAATAGAAGAAATTCACAGCAAGGGCAAGGCGCTACACATGATCACTCTCATTAGCAATTACTTTAAATCAACATTTACTTTCTTTATTAACTATTCCACAACAAAAACTTGCATGTATTTTGCCCTCAGTATAAGATATTAATTATTTAATTAATATCTTAACTAAATGCGCCCTGTAATATTGTGTGGTGGTAGTGGTAGCAGACTTTGGCCTTTATCTAAGCCAAAGCAATTTCAGAAAATATTTAGTCAGAACACTATGTTTCACAACACTTTGTTGAGGCTAAAAAGCGATTATATGCCGCCCATAATTGCTACAAATATACAGTACGAGTCATTAGTGATGGAGGAATTGCATGCACTGCAAGAATATAAAGTGATTTTCGAACCAGTGAAAATTGGAACAGCAGCGGCAATATTAATTGCTGCACTTCTCTGCAATGAAAACGAGACAATGTTAATTCTGCCTTCAGACCATTTTATAGGTGATTTGAATAGTTTTTATGCTTCTACTCAAAAAGCGTCTAAGTTAGCCTCTGAAACTAACTCTATAGTCACTTTTGGGGTTAAGCCTCATGAATTCAATTCTGAATACGGCTATATAAATGCAGTATATGATCAGAAAGAAAAATGTCATATAGTGAAAGATTTTACAGAAAAGCCCGAGCGTAAGTTAAGTAACGATCATTATTGGAACTCTGGAATATTTGTGTTTAAAGCAAAACGCTACATAGATGAGATTAAAAAATCTGCCCCGAATCTTTACAATTTATGTTTTAAATATTTCACACCGCAAGAGAGATTTCTGTATTTAAAACAACGAGATTTTGCAGGAATTGAAGGCATATCCATTGATTACTTGGTGATGGAGAAAGCAAAAAACGTTGCAATGATAGAAGCTAATTTCGATTGGTTGGATGTTGGAACTTGGAATTCAGTTTTAGAATTGAGTGAGAAGTTTAGTAAAGAACCGGTGTCATTTCAGCATGTGATTAGAGAAAAAGAACCAGTTTCAACGACAAAAAGTAATAAAAATTTATTGGGTGGAGCTTGTAAGCAACCAAACAAAAGTCTAATTTCATTTATTCATAAAGTTAAGAAAGTAAAGGTGATAAGGAAAGAAGTTAAACCATGGGGATTTTGTAGTATAATTTTAATGAGCGAAAATTTTCTTATAAAATATCTTTTTATAAATCCATTAAGCTGCACTTCTAAGCAATTCCATCACTATAGAGATGAATACCATATAGTGCTATCAGGAGTTGGGTATGTTAGTTTAGAAGACAAAGAATATGCTATAGCAAAAGACCATATGATAGAAATCCCAAGGGAAGTTTCCCATAGGATTGAAAATAGAAGCATAAGCTCTCCACTTGAAATAGTTGAATTTCAGATAGGAGAGCATTTATCTGATAATGATATAGTGAGGTTGGATGATGTATATGGAAGATTTTGAAATTCTAATGTTAAAGATACTCTATAAGCCTGCTAAATTTAAGGAAGCAAAAATCTCTAGTTTTCAAATAAAGAAAAGTCTACAATTATACGAAGTTTCAAAAATATAATGTTTAACCTCAAAATATTTTGTAATGTCCATTGCCTTTGAAATTACTATGGCTGCTTGCTATTTGCGAGCGAAAAATGCCAGATTTTGCTCTATAATGACTTTGTTCTCTATTATCGGCATTGCCCTTGGAGTTGCAACACTAATAGTGGTGATGTCTGTGATGAACGGATTCAGAGCAAAGTTGCTTGACTCAATACTTGGCATTGATGGCCATATTAATGTTTATTTTGATAGGAACATAAATTCAGATTACTACGCAGTTTCAAAATCTATTGAGAGAATTCCTGGTATATTAAAAGCTACTCCTATGACCAATGATCAAGTTATTATTGTAGCAAACGGTAAAATTGCAGGTAGCGTAGTGCGAGGTGTATCAACTAAAGACTTGCTTGATAGTACTGCCGTTACAAATAATGTAATTATAGGTGATGTAAAAAAATTTGATGAAGGAATAATAATAGGAGCACGCTTAGCAGAAGCTTTGAACGTTGACTATGGCGACGAAATTACGTTTATATCATCTGAAGAATTTGATGCATTACTTGGTGAAATGCCGCGAATGAAAAAATATAAAGTTATAGCAATATTTGATATGGGTATGTTTGAGTATGATAATACCTTGATATATATGCCTCTAAAATCAGCACAAGCCTTTTTTAATTATAAAAATAGCATAAAAAATATAGAAGTACTTGTAGACGACGTTACTAGAGCTGATAAGCTGGCAGATGCTATAGAAAAAGAAATAGGAATGGAAGCTGAAAGTTGGCAATCACAGCAAAGCCATTATTTTAGTGCTTTAAAAACTGAAAGAAATGTGATGTTTTTAATTCTCACTTTGATTATAGTTGTAGCAGCGTTTAATATTATCTCAAATTTAATGATGATAGTGCAAGAAAAGAAATCCGCGATTGCAATTATGCGTACATTTGGTGCAACAAGTGGAAGCATTATGCGTATATTTTGCGCTTGTGGTCTATTAATCGGTTTTACGGGAACTTGTCTTGGCTGTATTATAGGTGTCGTTTTTTCTCTCAATATCGAAAGCATTAGAGTGTTTTTAGAAAACATTACTAACGTCAAGCTGTTTGATCCTATGATATACTTTTTTTCAAGTTTGCCAGTGATATTAGTACCCCAAGACGTAGTAAATATTTCTGCACTTGCGTTACTCTTATCATTTTTAGCGACAATTGCTCCTGCGTTGCAGGCAGCTGCACAAGATCCTGCGGAGATACTACGTTATGAATGATACTCAGCAAAAGTACATAGGTTGGTTCTTAATTGTATTGTTATTTACCAGTTACATCACAATAAATAACATAATCTTTTTAAAAATAAATCAGCAAGAGAGTGAAAACAATGTGAAAGCTTTAACGGAAAACATGGATGAATTTAGAATGTTGCTTGAAGTTAATCAATCTAGAATAGAAAAAAAGATATTTGACCTCAAGAGAAGTCAGCATACTCAGTGTGAGCAAGGTGATAATAATTCAAGATGTAAGAACCTTGCAAAATTGCTATTACTTGTGATTAAAATGAAGAATTCGTTATTGCGAGAAGCAAAATTTGATAACCATATAAATTCAATAAAGCCTTTGATATCAGAGCTTGATGATCCAGAGATAGAAAATGCAGTAAATGAATTGGAAAGTTTGAAAGAGGTAGATACTTTACGTGAGTTGAAGTTATCTTTTGAGAAGACCATTGCTGTTATTAACTACAATAAAAGTACATTGTCTAAAAAAATCATTTCAAACTGGATTAGAATACAAGATAAAAATGACCCATTAAGGGCAAAATTCGCAGAAATTGAGGAATCAATAAACGATAGTGATTGGCAGAGCATAGCTACTACAATAGGAGATTTAGCACACCCAGAATTCAAGCCATGGCTGAATAAATTGAATGGTCTTATTGTAGCTTCTAAGAATATTTCAACAATATATCATCACTTATTACAATATATCTCATGATTTATTTTATAATTTTCGCTCTTTCGTTTTTATTTGGCATATGGGTCAAGGTAAGTGGTGAAGTAATAAAATTAGAATTAGGCAATTACACTATAAGTATTGATCTATATTTTATTATTTTTACTTGTGTAGTTTTATTATTTTTGTTAATTGCACTTGCACGCTTTTTTTCTTCCATTTCATCAACATTTGCCAACATAAGAAATAGAAGAAGGGATAGGGAAGAATTGCTTCTCTTTGAAGCTTTCTTTAGCATAGACTTAGACAATATAGAGAATGCCCAAAAGCTAGTTAAAAGTCTGAGTGAGGAGAGCGATAGGTTGTCTTTAATAAAGCTCTTTAACTCAGGTAAGACGGGAAATTACAGCTTTTTCAGTAACGGTTTAACAAACGTTGCAAATAAAAATCGTAACTTAGCTCTACTTCTGGCCAATAAGCTGATCGTTCACCTCAAACAAGAAAAAGTAGTCTTTCAAAAATTTATAGAATATTGCTCTAGTTCAATTAATGATAAAATGCTATCTATTCCCTTTCAAATAGAGCATTGCATATTGAAAGAAGATTGGATTAATGCAATTTTAAGGTTGAAGGAAGCAGTTAAGTTCAATATTTTTCTTCCCTTTGACCATAAAGAAATGTTTGCAGTTTTTTATTGTGCTTTGGCAAAACAATATGAAAGTAAAGGGGATTTTAAAGGGGCTGTAAAGTCTTTATTCAGAGCGCAAAGTTATTATGCAACTTTTCGGCCCATCAATTATTTAAAGGCAGAATTATATATTAAACTTGGAAAAATCAGAAAAGCTTCTGCAGTGCTAGAGGCAGAATATGCAGTAAATCCTACTCTTCAGTCAGCTAGAATGTACATCAATTTAAATAGTAAAGGTGCTGAAAGACTATACAACTTACGCCCTGATTATTATTTTAGTTACTGTTTACTTGCTTTGTCCTCAATGAGTTCAGGTAAATATGATCTTGCAAGTCAATATTTAGACACTGCTATGAAAAAAGCTAATTACATGTCAATCTACTTTGTTGTAATACAACTTAAGGTTACATTGCAAGAACACGACAAGGTAATTTATTGGCTAAACAAGATGGGCTCAGAAGCTTTGCCTGATCCAGGCTGGAAGTGTAAAAGTTGTAACAGAGAACTAAAGCAATGGGATCATAAATGTTCAAATTGCAATAGTTTTAATTGTGTTTATTATATATTATAAGATTCCACAAAGTGTAGAAATGACCATTAGACTACTTTCACATTGATATTGCTGAAGTTAGAACACTTTCTTAATATAATCCTTATCTCCAAACAATAAACCTGCAAGTTTCTTAGCTAGACTTGGTTTTAATGTCAAAAAAACTTGCTTTTAGACACTAACAGTTATATATTTTTAATAAATAGAGTTGTATACAAAATGAAGAGCTTAAAGGAATTATCCTTAAGAATTAAGAATATTAAGTCTGTACAGAAAACCACGAAAATAATGCAAATGGTTTCTGCAGCAAAGTTATTACAAAGCCAAAAGAAATTATCAAATTCAAAATTGTACATATCTAAGCTGCATAGCATTATTTCTTCATTAATGCTATCAGCTGATCAAGAATTACTGGCAAAAATTCTAAATGTCAGTAACAACGGTTCTTACCTAGTATTCATTGTTGCGTCTGATCGTGGCTTGTGCGGCAACTTTAACTCTTCTATTGTCAAATTTAGTCAAAATAAGTTAATCGCAAATGGCAAAAAAGTAGATATTGTATTTCTTGGTAAAAAAGCTTTTGATGTAGGGAAAAATAGATTTGACTCTAAAAGTATCTTAAAAATTGAAAATAGTAAGGGAATCACGTTAAAGCACGTAGAAGCTTTGGTTGGTGGTATAGATCTAAGTAAATACGATAAAGTTAAAGTTTTTTATAGCAAATTCTATAATACCTTCACGCAAAAACCAATGTTGGAAACAATAAAACCATGGAGTAAAGACTCATCCTTGATTGATAACTCTCTGGCTGGTCCAATAACAGATTACGGCTATGAGTATGAACCACAAAATATTGAATTTATTTTAAAATCTTTGGTTCAAGATTACGTTGTAATTGCTCTTTACTCTGCTTTACTTGAAAGTGCAACGAGTGAGAATAGTGCTAGAATGGTTGCTATGGAATCAGCAAACAGAAACACTAAAGAGATACTGAACAAATTAGCATTGCTTTATAATCGTTCTCGTCAAGCAGCAATTACAACTGATTTAATTGAAGTTATAGGTGGTGCAGAGTCTTTATAAAAATCTAAGGAATAGAAAATGAATATATTAAATATTGCAGCAGATATTACTAAACTAATAAAAAAGCAAAATCAAGATGCGGAAGTTACAATATATGAAACTAATAAGACTTCAGTTTCTCAGCGTCTATCAAAAATTGAGCAAATATCACAATCTAAAAATTGCACTGTAGGAATCAGAGCTATAGCAGGTAAAAACAAAGCTGCGTATATTTCTACAAACGATTTGAATAATCTGAGTGATACAGTAAGCCAAGTGGTAGAAATGGCAAAGAATGCACCAGAAGATCCTCACATTAATTTTGCTGTAAATGGTAGTAATTATACCTCTTCTGTAGATTTAAGTATCTCAGATAATAATGTTGTAACCGTTGATAACCTAAAAGAAATTGCTGAAGCTGCAGAAAATTCAGCCCTCGCACATAAGAGTATCACTAATTCTGAAGGAGCCTCTTCTTCATACGCTTTAGTGAATACAGTATTATCAACTGTTTCTGGTTTTATTGGCTCGTTTAGTAAATCAACCTTTGTTAATCAGGTCTCTGTTGTTGCTGGAAGAGAAAGTGAAATGAAGGTTGGTTACGATTATGATATAGCATGTAATTTTAGTGATTTAAAGTTGCCAGAGTTAATAGGAAAAGAAGCAGCAAAAAGAGCAATTGATCAATTGAATTCACGTACAATTAAAACTGGTAAGTTTCCGGTTATTTTTGAAAAAAGAGCAGCAAAGGGGCTAGTAAAAAGTTTCGCTTCTGCTATAAATGGCGACAGCATTGTGAGCAACAGTTCTTTCTTGAGGAGTAGTTTAAACGCTCAAATTTTTAATGATAGAATTAGCATTATCGATGATCCGTTATTGCCAAGAGGCATAGCATCAAGACCATTTGACGGGGAAGGGATAATTAGCAAGAAAAATATATTTGTAAAAAACGGAATATTACAAAATTGGATTTTAGACTTATACTCGGCTAAAAAATTAAACTCGGAAACAACCGGAAGTGCAACTCGTGCAAGTAATGCTGCAATTATTCCTGCAGCTAGTAACCTCTACATTGAGAATGGTAATGTATCATTTGAAGAATTAATTCAGGAAGTGAAAGAAGGAATATATGTAACTGATTTGTTTGGTTTTGGTGTCAATTTAATCAATGGCAATTACAGCCAAGGCGCTTCCGGATTTTTTATAGAAAATGGAAAAATAGTGTATCCAATACATGAGATTACCATTGCTAGTAATTTGAAGGATATGTTTAGCAATTTAGTCGTTGCAGATGATCTAACTTTTTGTGGGCAATTTAATTCACCGACGATTAAAGTTAGCGAAATGACGGTTGCAGGTTCGCTTAACGGTTAAAAATTTTATTTGCATCAAGTGCAACAATTGTGTATTATTGTCATGTAATGTTAAGAATAGACTATGGAGTATAAAGGTTTAGTTTCAATAGCTAAGCTTAAAGCATTCTCAATCGTAATTTCAAAGTTTTTCATCACATTAGTAATGTTAGTTAATAATTTAGGAGTTGTTTAAATGGAATTTGGTAATGTAAAATGGTTTAATGCCGAAAAAGGCTATGGTTTCATCAAGCCAGAAGGTAAAGGGGGTGACGTTTTTGTACATATTAGCACATTGGAACGTTCAGGAATAAGGCCTGAGGCACTTAAAGGAGAGAATAAAGAGAAAGGAATAAAAGGGGAAAGGGTGAGTTATGAAGTTAAAGAAGAGCGCGGTAGAAACGGAGAAGATAAAAAATCTGCAATAAACTTAAGATTGGAAGATTAATCTATTATGAAGTCTTTTAATAGGATTAACGTATTGTGAATAATTTTCATGAGATGGGTCTACCAGCTTCGCTTACACAAGCTCTAGATAAAAATAATCTTTTCGTCCCAACTCCGATTCAAATACAAGCGATTCCCTTAGCGCTACAAGGTAAAGATATTCTCGGATCTGCTCAAACGGGAACTGGAAAAACTTTGGCATTTGCTATTCCGTTGGTTGCTAAGTTGCTGAATGAGCCTAACGCTGGTTCAGCTTTAGTCATTGTGCCAACCAGGGAGCTTGCGCATCAGGTAACAAATGAGATAAAAAAACTCTTATTTCAAAATTCTGCACTAAGGGTCGCTTTGTTGATTGGTGGTGAGCCTATTTTTAGGCAGCTAAATCAACTTCAGAAAAAACCACAAATTGTAATAGGTACTCCTGGTCGTATTATGGACCATATTGAGCGTAAAACTTTGATTACTCGCAATGTTAGCGTTCTTGTGCTTGATGAAACGGATCGTATGTTTGATATGGGCTTTGGAGTTCAGATTGAAGAAATTATGAAGCATTTGCCTAAAATAAGGCAAACTCTTATGTTTTCTGCAACTCTTCCTGGAGATATAGTAAAACTTGCTGAGAAGTACCTTAATCGACCAGAACGTATTTCTGTTGATTGTGAGGTTACAACTTCTGTAAAAATTAAGCAAGAAATTGTTTATGCATCAGAATCAGAAAAATATGAAAAGCTTGTTACACAACTATGTCAGCGCGAAGGATCAATCATTATCTTTGTCAAAACAAAGCGAGGAGCGGATCAGCTAGCTAACAGATTGCACAAAGATGACTATAGCGCTTTAGCAATTCATGGTGATTTAAGGCAGCACAAGCGCGAAAGGGTCATTAATTCTTTTCGTCGTGGCCGTAATCAAATCATGGTTGCAACAGATGTTGCTTCTCGCGGCCTTGATATTCCCCACATTCAACATGTTATCAATTATGATGCACCACAATCGCAAGCTGACTATATTCATCGTATAGGTAGAACTGCACGCGCTGGAGCTGAAGGGTATGCGCTATCTTTTGTTACACCTCAAGATAAGAGAAGACTGCCTGCACTGGCAGACAAAGAAGGAGAGCTAAATTTTGATTGTAGTGTGCAATTTAAAAAACGTAACAGCAAAAAGGTCTTTAAAAGGCCAAGTACGTTAAAGACTAAATACGGTAGAAAAAAGATCAATGCATTTAAGAAGAAAAGCAGAGTACTAGAAAAAGCGTATTAAATAGGATTTACCTACAATTTGATAAGCGTAAAACTCGTCATTCCGCTACTCATTAGCGGAATCTATGCTGAGATATTGCGGTGCTATGACGTAGATCCAGAGTGGGATTCAAATTGGCTACAGCGAACTGCTGGATTTCAATTTTTTTAATAATTGTGTGCTATTCATTATATATGAGTTCCCACTTTTAAAGAGAATAGGAGATGATTTCCAAAAACTTAGAGGCAAGTTTGAATAGAGCACTATTCATTGCTTCTAATTTTAATCTTAAATATGCGAAAGTAGAACATTTATTGCTGGCGTTAACTAAAGACGTGGATGTAAATTACGTTTTATCAAGATGTAATATCAGAGCCGATGAAATCATCAGTATGGATAACATTCTATCAAGATGCAATATTAAGGCTAATGATTATAATAATAATATAAAAGGGTTTTTACAAAGCAGTTCTGAATTGATTATCAGTGGAGTTAAACCTAGCTCAATGTTTCAATGCATAATACACAGAGCAATAATACGGGCTCATAGCTTGGGGAAAAAAGAAATAAATGGAGCAAGTGTTCTAGTAGAAATTTTGTCTGGGCAAGATTTATACGTTGAAGATCTATTGCAGAAACAAAGTGCGAAAGATTCCAATTTGATTTACCACATATCTAACATGAAATACTCTAACGATATAGATGAATACACCACTAATCATAAAGTAAAACTTGATAAAAATAATGATGCTCCTACTACAGTAAATAAAGGTGAGCTACTAAAAGATGAGGAAATTCTACAAAGTTATTGTAAAAATTTAAATGACTATGCAAGAAGCAAAAAAATAGATTATGTTATTGGTCGTGATTATGAATTAAATCGCACTATAGAAATATTATTGAGGCGTAGAAAAAACAACCCTTTATATGTTGGAGATCCAGGTGTTGGCAAAACCACAATAGTTGAGGGTTTGGTACTCAAAATCATTGAAAACAGTGTTCCAAGTGCGCTCAGGTCCAGTATAATTTATGCTTTGGATTTAGGGTCACTCCTTGCAGGGACACGCTATAGAGGTGATTTTGAAGAGAGAATAAAATCTATAATAAAAGCGATTGAGGCAAAACCAGGTGCTATCCTTTTTATTGACGAAATACACACTATCATTGGAGCAGGTTCTACAAGTGGTAGCTTTCTTGATGCAGGTAACCTACTCAAACCTGCGCTTGCAAGAGGTACACTGCGTTGTATAGGTGCAACTACATATAGAGAATACAGCAATAGTTTTGAAAAAGATAAAGCATTAGCGAGGAGGTTTCAAAAAATTAATGTTAAGGAATCTTCTGTTAACGAAACGATAAAGATACTAGATGGTATAAAGCACTACTATGAAGGGTATCATGGAGTATATTATACAAAGAATGCCATTAGGTCTGCGGCTGAACTTTCGCATAAGTATATTACTGGGCGAATATTACCTGATAAAGCGGTTGATGTTATTGATGAGGCAGGGGCATATTGTAAATTGCTAAGAAACAGGGGTAAAATTGTAAATAGTAGAGATATTAAGAATACCATTACTAGAATTACAAATGTGCCTTGCGGATCTGAATCTGATGATTTGCAGAAAGTAAAGTCTTTAAAAGCTAATCTAGAGAAGGTGATTTTTGGCCAAGAGCAGGCAATAGAATCTCTTGTTAATTCTATTAAAATTGCTAAATCTGGGTTGAGAAATTACAATAAGCCTTTAGCAAATTATCTTTTTGCAGGGCCAACCGGTGTTGGTAAAACCGAGCTAGCAAAACAATTAGCAGAAAGCATGGGCATGAATCTTATACGCTTTGATATGTCCGAATATATTGAGTCTCATACGATATCAAGGATGATTGGTTCTCCTCCTGGATATGTAGGTTATGATCAGGGTGGATTACTCACAGAGTCTGTATCTAATAATCAATATAGTGTTGTGCTGCTTGATGAAATTGAAAAGGCTCATAGCGATATCTATAATATATTGCTACAAATTATGGATTATGGTTGCGTTACAGACACTTACGGACGTAAAGTTAACTTTTCCAATATAATCTTAATTATGACAACTAATGCAGGAGCAGCTGAACGCAGCAAAAGTTTTGTTGGCTTTGGGCATAAAAAATTTAACACTGGTGATAGTGAAAAAGCGATAGAACAGGTTTTTAGCCCTGAATTTCGTAATCGTCTTGATGCGATTATTTCTTTTTCTGACTTAAATGCGGATATAATTCTGCATATTGTAGATAAATTTATTCAGGAACTGAAAAAGCAGCTGACGCAAAAAGGCATAAACTGCTTGGTAGAAGATGAAGTGAAATCTTATCTTGCACAAACAGGTTATAGTAAGGAAATGGGAGCACGTCCGATAGAGAGACTTATTGAAAAAGAGATAAAAAGTTACTTAGCGGAAGAAATACTGAATCGTAAATTAATAAAAGGAAAGAAATTAAGAATCTATATGAATAAAGTAGAAAATAAAATTGCTTTTGATATAGTTTGAAATTCTTGTTTTTTTATTACACTTATAGTATACTTGTTTTATTTTAAGAATAATGAGGCTATAGTGGCAAGTTTAACTAGAAATCAGTATTACAGTAATCGCGATTTACAGAATTTATTTTCAAGACTAGAAATAAAAGCAGAAGAAGTAATAAGCCAGGAGTTTGACGATATACTCAAGTTAGTTGAACGGAGCTTTAGAAAGCTTTCATTAAAGTGCCACCCTGACAAAGAAAAAGATGAAGAGAAGAAAAAGATAGCTACAGAAAAGTTTCAAAAACTTAGTGCAGATAAAAAAGAGCTAGAGAAGCATCTCAACGCTTTAAAAGAAGGAAAAACTCCTAGTCAATATGAAAGGCTATCAAGTGAAGAAGAACGGAGGAGGCAAACAAAAATTTATGGAATATTATCACGTAGAAGCAAAGCTATAAATAGAGCACTTTTATTTTTTATATTAGCAAATGCGGTGTTTACTCCATCGCTGAAAGTTGAGTATTGCTTATCGCAACTTGCTAATAGTGGCACGGTGCAAAGCATCGCTTATCAATTTTATGCATTTAGCATAGGGATTTGGCCGTTGTTATTTATTATATCCTTTTGTGGTATTATTTATGCAGCAAGTAAACAAAAAGGTTCACAAGAGGAAAATCTGGATAGATTAAATCGAAGATACAATCTACTTATTGCTGCTGATAATTATGTGATATGTATCGCAGCAACATTTGCTATATGTGGTCTAGTGTCAGAGGTAGCACAAAATGGCTGGCCTGCTCAATATGGAACAATGCTGATGATTAATTTAGCATTGGATTTATTACTTATTGCTTTACTTAGAACTTTTACAAAGGCATCTGAACTATATAGTGAACATTGCATTCAGCGCTTATATGAAGAAGATGCAGAATTTAGCTATAAAGAAAAATTTGCATGGTATGACTACAAGCTAGTGCTTATGCCACTTGTTCTTCCTATTGTCAAAATGTATTTTAGAGATTTAATCCAAAAAAAGCCACAACAGCACACCACCAATCCTAACGTTACATCTTTAGGTACACCTGCAGGACAAGAACCATAAAAAGATCTTTGCTTCAACTGTGGTTTTTGCTATACTTTAAATGAACTTCATAGCGTTAATGAGTAAAGAAATAAGACAAATCTTAAACCACTACGAAAGTGAAAACCCCGGGGTAAAAGCAAATCTTACTCGTATTCTCATGCATGGAAAGCTTGGCGGCACTGGCAAATTAGTAATTCTCCCTGTAGACCAAGGGTTTGAACACGGGCCAATAAAAAGTTTTGAAGTTAACCCTGATGCTTATGACCCACATTATCATTTTCAGCTTGCAGTTGATTCGGGAGTAAGTGCATATGCTGCTCCACTTGGTATGATTGAAGCTGGTGCTTCAACTTATGCTGGAATGCTCCCACTTATTTTGAAACTTAATAGTTCCAACTCCTTACATTCGAAGAATCTGACTTCTGATCAAGCAATAACCTCTTCTGTGAAAGATGCACTGCGTTTGGGCTGCTTGGCTGTTGGATTTACTATATATCCTGGTTCTGCTAAGTGTTTCGATATGATGGAAGAAGCCCGTGAAATCGTAGCTGAAGCCAAATCTTATGGGCTTGCAGTAGTGTTATGGTCTTATCCACGCGGTGAAGGAATTTCCAAAGAAGGTGAAACAGCGGTTGATGTTATTGCCTATGCTGCACACATGGCAGCTTTGCTTGGCGCTAATATAATAAAAGTAAAACTTCCAACTAAATATTTGGAAAGGGAGAAAATAGAAACAGAAAATATTGAATCATTACCTAAAAGAATTGAATATGTTAAAAGATCTTGTTTTGCAGGAAAAAGAATAGTAGTTTTTTCTGGTGGCGAGTCGAAATCAGTGAATGACATATGCAATGAAGCGAAAGAAATTAAGCAGGGTGGTGGTAATGGTTCAATTATTGGACGTAACACTTTCCAACGCAAAAGGGAGGAAGCTTTATCTATGCTAAAAGATATAATGGATATCTACACATAAAAAACGGCTGGGTGGCAGAATGGCTTATGCAGAGGACTGCAAATCCTTTTATACCGGTTCAATTCCGGTCCCGGCCTCTTTCATTTTCTATATCTTGTAAAAGTTGCTCAATTTAACAGTAGCTTTAAGTGTGTAACCTATAGAGAAAATTATTCATAAGTAAAATCAATTTCTTTTCAAGTTATGGTTATACTCTTATAGCGTTTCATGGTAAAAAATAAACTAAAAATAAGCAAAGTGTTTTACAAAATGATATTACGTGATTTATTGTTTTTACTGCCGCCCGAAGTTGCTCACTCTTTGGCAATTATGGCATTAAAGAAAATACCTTATAAGAATCCTATAGAGCTACCAGAATCTTTGAGTGTGAATTTTTTTGGTAATAAGCTCAGAAGCCCCGTGGGTCTGGCTGCAGGTTTTGACAAGAATGCAGAAGTTATAAGGCCTATGCTTTCATTTGGTTTTGGATTTATTGAAACTGGTACTGTAACTCGTAATCCACAATATGGAAACAAAAAACCAAGAATTTTTCGGTTAATTAAAGATCAAGGGGTAATTAACAGATTGGGATTTAACAATAAAGGAATAGACTACTTTCTTAAACAAATAGATAAAACCAAGCTTGATGATTGCATTTTTGGCATCAACATAGGAAAAAACAGTACATCAAAGGACCAAATCAGCGATTATGTTGACTTAATAAAGATAGTATATGGAAAAAGCAATTATATAGTGCTGAACATCTCATCCCCAAACACGCCTAATTTGCGCAATCTGCACAATAAGCAAGAATTATCGGAATTGTTGAAATCCGTAACTCTAACCCGGAAATCAATTGATAATTCTAAATCCATACCAATAATATTAAAAATCTCACCAGATATAGATCAGCAAACGAAAGAAAATATCGCTGAGCTTGCGTTGGAATATAAGATTGACGGATTAACAGTGAGCAACACTACGATCAGTCGGAATAACTTACATTCCCACCACAACGAGAGTGGTGGGTTGAGTGGCAAACCGCTGTTTAAACTTTCAACCGAGTTATTGAGCGATATGTACAAACTTACTAAGGGCAAAATATTGTTGGTAGGATGCGGAGGAATCTCAAGTGGTGCTGATGCATATAAAAAAATAAAGGCAGGAGCTTCTTTGGTGCAGTTGTACACTGCTCTCATATACCACGGACCTCAAGTTGTAAACAAAATTAATCTAGAACTTGCAGAACTAATAAGGAGAGATGGATTTAGTAACATTAGTGAGGTGGTGGGTTGTATACATTAAACATCTTCTCTGTCACCTAAGTAGCCGACACTGGAATAACATCGATGAATCATTATTCAAATAATGGTTATGCAAGAAGTCTATTAAACTGTATATTTTGGAAGTTGTTGGTATTATTTTAATAAAACAAAACTAATTCTTTGGTATAAAGGTGTGGTAGGAAGTGTTATTCTTTTAAATAATGGGTATGAAGAGTTTGAATGATGCAATATCTAAGATCATTGATTATAAATTTACAAATTATGCAATATTAGAAGAGGCACTAACTCACCCAAGCGTAAATAAAAGGAATAGCAAAAACCAGATTGTAAGCTACGAAAGACTAGAGTTTTTGGGCGATAGTGTTTTGAATATGGTTGTATCTGCCACACTGTTTAAACTATTTCCTGAAGAAAAAGAAGGAGCATTGGCAAAAAGAAAGACGGATTTAGTTTGTGGCAACACCATTGCTAATGTTGCTAAAGAAATAAAATTAGGCAGCTTTATCATCATGAATAATAGTGAACGCTGCAATGGAGGGAGATGTAACTTAAAAAATTTAGAAAACTCGCTTGAAGCACTAATAGGTGCAATTTATATTGATGGCGGGCTTGAAAATGTTGAAAAATTTATTATCCAATATTGGGAAAAGCTAGCTAAAGGCATGCTTGACCCCCCTCAAGATCCTAAAACCTCACTGCAAGAGTGGACTCAGAAAAACAAATTGCCTTTACCAGAGTATGAGCTTGTAAAACAAACTGGACCAGCGCACAATCCTGAATTTACTATATCAGTTTGCATAGAAGATTATGGTAAAGTTTCTGCATGCGCTTCTAGTAAAAAGATTGCTGAACAAAAAGCTGCTGAGTTGATGCTAGAAAAAATTGGAAAAGACGCTTCAGTTTAGGCAAAATAGGCATTAATGTAAATTTTAAGGAAGCTAATAGCGTTTAGGGTAAATGGTCAATTTAAGGAGAAGCATAGTATTATTCATAAAAAAGTTGATCTACCAAAAATCAAGCCTTATGTAGTGGAATATCAATGGCTGTTGTCGGAGATGCGGAAAAAAAGAAGTAGCAAGTTACCAAAAGGTGTTATGCCAGATACATTTGGTCCAAGAGTTGTTTTGTGAAGTTGACAGAGTCAAGGAGAATGAAAGTTTTAAAAAATAGCATATTTTTTAATTATAAAAATTTGATATTAACTGTTGTTGGTTGATTGAGTAAAAACCAGTGAATGGTCACGTTAAAACATATTTTTAAATTTCTGCCAAAATCCTGGTTTATTATCATTAACCTTTGTAAATGTTATATTTAAACTGTATTTCGGATCATTTGGCACGTCGTATTTTATGCTAAATGTTGAAACTTTATCGTTATTGTAAATATGTACATTATCATATGATAGCTTTGTTGTGTAACACTTTACATACTTTTGCTTATCATGCACTAAATCACCTGACTCCCTTTCTAGTTCCACAAATTTCGTTTTTTTCTGACATTCCTTCATTTTTATTAAATCCTTATCTAGTGATATTGAAACTGGCAACGTATTTCCAGCATATTCTTTAGCTAAAAGTTCACTTTGAGGATACATTTTTATTTCCCTGCCAAAATGTGAGTCTATGAAATTATTACTCCAAAATTTATCGCCAGAATGCACGTACTCATCAGTAGCATACGGCACCCCACCATAATTGCATTGAACTTTGTAATCTCCAACACCGTTGTTTTGAAAAAAATCATGAATAGCAGTGTAGCTACCGGCAGCATCATTTATATAATCCATTACTTTATTCCTTAAATTTTTAGTTCATTATATCATAATCATTATGCCAATCAATCAAAAAAGCTCTCCCTTGCTGTTTTTAAAACTGATTTTGAGCAAGCGCTCTCGATTAGTTGGGAGCGTATTTGTAAGATTGTGACATTCGTGCCTCCCAGTTTTTCACATACTGCTGAATCAATTCAGGATAATCTGTAATAATTAATAAATTTTCAGCATTTCCTTTTTTAGCTGTCTTACTAAGGTTAAATGACCCTGTGATGACTTTTTGATTGTCAACAATCATTATCTTATTATGAGCAATCTTTGGCTTATCATCGATCCAAATTGGTACTCCACCTGAAAATAATTCATTTATAACACTATATTTTGAGTAGAGTTGCGATTTATCTAAGATGACTTTAACATCAACACCGCGTTCTTTAGCATTAATCAAAGATTTTGCAATTGTTCCAAGAGTAAATGTATATTCTTGAACTAAGATAGATTTTTTAGACTGATCTATTACGTTGATTATCGGTACAGCACAATCTTCTCCAGGTGAAAAGCAAACCGTAGCTTTTGGGCAGGGCGAAAATATAAAACCCGCATAGTAATACAGAGAAAAACACATTAACAAGAATAAAAAGTGAAAAAGCCTCACAACAACCCACCCCCGGATATACGGCGATAGGCTACATTATAATTTAATCACCTGTCAATAGACTTCTTGCATAGTTTTTGGCAACAACCGTTAGAAACGAAAAAACTTACTTGACAAACTCCGCCAGCCCCCTTATCATGAAACTGAAGGTATTCAGTTATCTTCATCTGTGCAGATTAAACAGCAAGAAAACAACGTAGTTGGCGTCTTATTTTTAATTTTTTGCACTATGTGCACCTTATGTCTTCACAATATTTCTAGGTTTTTACCTACACAAGCTGAAACGCGCTTATAAGTCGTTTAAGACAGTATAGTACGCCAATTTGCAGGATTAGGGAGTGACAACTAGCTAACACGGGGTTTCTTTTGCCTTTTTTTCTGCTTAGTAAATTTCTTAAACATTTAAACTAAGGTGAGTTGCATTTAAAAGCAGCTAAATTGCAGTGTTTAAGACTTAAAAAACGCCAATGTTCTAAAATAGATATTAGCTGGGGCTTCTTTTGCCTTTTTTTTCGCTTGGTAAATTTCTTAATGTTTATAGCTAACATGAAGCTAAGTACGAACTTTGTTAAATACAACAAATGGTGTCATCCCAGTGCTCCTTTTTTTGTCATCCGAGTAGCTGACACTGGGATCTATTTTGCATGTAACTCCAATTGTGTTTTGGCATAAAACGCGACGCGTATTAGACTTATTTGCAAGCAAAGCTTGCTAGATCCAAGTAGTCAGGGCACTGGGATGACATCATAGGGACACTGGGATGACACCCTGACAATCGTCATCCCGCTACTTGTTAGCGGATGAGATACCGCGGCGGTATGACGGTTCGTGGCGGTATAATGAAGCTTGAAAGCGGATCACCTTTCACGACCCGTGTTTACTTCATTCACTTTAGGAGTATTAACAGGCGTTATTGCCGGGTTCTCAAGCTTTGTTGCCTGCTTCAAACCCTCGCTTACACTTTTGTCCTTTAAAATTTCATCAAGCTGCTTACTCTTTTGTTGCTCTTCGTTATTTGACGTATCTCTTTGAGCATCTTCTTTCATGCCACGAGCATTCTCTACATCCTTTTCACCTTCACCTAAAAATTTTTCTAATATTTTCTTAACAAAGCGCTTCAGAAGACTCAAAAACCCTTCTTCTTTTTGATTTTCTTGTGGTTGAGGCGTGTTATCTTTTTTGTCCGGCTCAGTGTTGAGCTTCTCTTTTACAGAACTCTTGCTCACTGAGGGATTAACGGTTTGTGAATCGTGCTCTGATGCTGTTTGCACAGAAGCTTCAGTAGTCTTTTTTTGTGTATTATGTTCAAGGTCTTTAACTGCTGTTGTAGTTTTTCTCGGAGTGTCTTGGAGCTTTTTGTCACTTTTTGGCTCTGCAACTTTTTCACTTGTGAAGATGCCCTTCCCTTTATATTGTTGGTCAAGCTCAGCAATTCTTTCAAAATCTTGACGTACTTTTTCATCTGCACGTCCTTTTTGACTTTCAAATTTCTGACTCAATTCTGCAACGTTTTTCATTTTGTTCTCAAGCTCCTTACTTTTCACAGCTTTTAGAGCCTCTGTTCCTTTTGCGATATAATTAACCTTCTTTTCTAATGAGGTACCTTCTGGAAAAGCACCTGGAGAACGTTCAAAAACATCTTTAAACTTTTTTTCAACACTTTCTTTAGATGTCTGGGCCATACCTGTTACCTATTAAAACATATCATATAATCAGTATATTAGCTAATTATATAAAAAACAGTTAACATAACTTGTGGTAAAAAGTGTTTATCAAGGGCGTCCTATTTATATCTTTTTCATTAAAATGCTATTTACTTATTAAGTTAAAATGTATAATTATATAAGAGATGAAAGATAGCTCATTAGCAGTAGTATTCGATTGGGATAATACCTTAGTTGACACTCAAGATAATATTTTTAATGCTATTAAGCATACCATAAACTCAATGGGGTATAGTAATAAAGCTGCTGATAGAAATTCCCATGAGTCGAGAAAGAGCTATATGGTCAATTTATTTGGCGATCAGTGGAAAAAAGCAAATCAGATATATCAACAATACTTAGATAATGCGCTATTACAAAACATTGCTCTGAATCAAGGAGTAGAGGAAATGTTGCAGACACTGAAAAGCCACAATGTTTATCTAGCAATAGTAAGTAATAAGAAAAATACTAATTTACGTAAAGAAGTTGCCTATTTTAAACTAGATTCTTACTTTGAAAGAGTGGTTGGGTCATGCGATACTGCAGAAGATAAACCATCTGCAACCCCACTGCTATTTGCACTAGAAGAGAGTACGTTGCCTATAAATAGAGAAAATGTGTTTTTCGTTGGTGATAGCATCACAGATGTTCTGTGTGCACAAAATGCCAATTGTTTACCTATTATATACGGTCAATCAATAAGCGGTTATGAAGATTTGTTATGTTTTCAACATTTTGATAAGCTTACAGATTTCATAATAAAATATTTGGAAGATAGGTAATGACAGAGATTGCCAGCATAAAAAGGCGCTTTTGCGCATATTTAGTAGATGTAGCAATTTTATTAATTCCAACTTTATTAATTATACTGCTATTAGAGGATTCTCCGTTGATCTTACATCTATCATACATGTGTGTAAATTGTAGTTACTTCACATATTTTATATCTTCAAAGGCCCAAGCAACTCCTGGTCAGCAGTTAATGAATATATATACTATCAATTTAGATAATTCTAAAATAGACTTGAATTTAGCGTTTGACAGAAGCACTTCCCAGTTTTTTCTTCCTCTGTTAAACAGTGTAGTAGTTGTCCTTACTGAACTTTTGCAAGATCAGGAAGTATTAGTGAATGTCTTGAGTGCATTGAAAGTAATGATGGTGCTGCTCACCCTCTATTGGTATCTAGTTGCTTGTTTTTCTAAAAAGAAACAGACATACCACGACATGCTATTTAATACGGTTGTTATCAAAGGAACTATTAAATGAGTTGCTATAACTATCGTTATCATATAAATTATGCTGATGAATTGAACTAAGGGAAGATTATGAATGAAGAGATAGTAAAACATTTGAACAAATTATTGACCAATGAGCTGACTTCTGTACGCCAGTATCTTTTGCATTTTGCGATTCTCAAAAACAATGGAATTAATAGACTTGCAGAAAAGGTAAAAAATGAGCTTAACGAAGAACTTGAACATGCAAACAAGTTGGCAGAAAGAATTTTGTTATTCAAAGGAGTTCCAAATTTTCAGGATACAAACGAAATATCAAAGCATGATGGAAAGTTTACAAAAGACACAATACGGAAAATCTTAGAAGCTAATTTGAAATTAGAGGGAAAAGGTATTAAGGATATCAAAGAAACGATTTCTATCGCTGAGAAAGAAAAAGATTTTGTTAGTGTAATGTTATTAGAAGAGATGTTAAAAAATGAAGAAGAGCACTTCCATTGGATTGAAAAACAGATTGACCTTATTGAACTAATGGGTGTTGAAAACTATTTAAGAACACAAATATAGAGTGTTAAAAAAAATAGTATTTATTTTAATTGTACCTTGCTTGCTCCTTTTTTTATTAGGATTATGGCAAGTATTCAGATTGAACTGGAAGAATAATATTATCAAAAATATGAGTCTTCCAGTTGTTCATCTATTGCCCAATAACGACCTTGAAAAATTTAACTATAGGCATGTCAAGATTGATGGGATTCTAAGTGACATAGAACTATATGTTTTTGCAGGACAACATGGCTATCATGTGTTATCTCCTATGCTACTTACTACTGGAAATTATATGCTAGTGAACAAAGGAATAGTTAAAGAAAAAAAAGAGGAAAGAGCAAAAATTGAAAAAGTAGCTGCAGGTGGAGTTTTATATTGCAATAGCAGTAAAAGCAAAAATTGGTTTATCAAGAACGATACTGCTTCGAATACATGGTTTACCCTGAGTACAGAGGAAATTTCCAATGAGTTAGGTATTAAGCTAGAGAAGTGTATATTGTGGCCGAACAATTTTGGCAGCAAATTAGCTATACAGCCAATGAAGCATTTGGAATATGCAATCACTTGGTTTGCACTTTCCTTAACTTGGTTGATTATGTGCATAATTTACCATAGGCAAAACCTCAATAAAGCTTGAAGCTTTCTGTACATAAAATTAGAGAAGTAGTTATTCATCTTTATCACTACCAAGGTCTTTTAACATACTGTAATTGCCTTTTCTGAATCTACTTTTTAAAGACGTAACTCCACTTTCGCTAATACCACTAAGGCTCAGTGCAGCTCCACCTAGCTGCAATCCTATCTCAGATGTTTCAGGAATAATTTTACTAGCTCCTAGATCTCTATAAACCTCCACATTACTCAGATCTGGTAAGCGTATTACAATATTTACATGCGGAAAATTTGCTGCAACTAAAGAAACAACTTTTTTTATAGTAACTTCATTCTTTATTGAAATAACGAGAGCTTGAGCTCTTTCTATTCCTACCGATTTTAAAATTTCACATCTTGTAACATCTCCAAGATATATAGGAAAACTATCACTTTTTCCTTCTTTGACTATTTTCGATTGAATATCTACAACAACGTAACTTAAATGCTCTGCCGTAAGCATTTTTGTTACCATATATCCCACTCTACCAAATCCAGCAACTATCACATGGTTATAAAGATCTTGTGTATCTGTTTCAACAGCTTCATCATCTAATATTGTTTTCTCAGTGCTAAATGAGTTTGCTATCCAATCTCCAAGCCCCGATAAAAGAGGAGTGAAAGCCATGGTTACTGTAGTTACCATCATAAGTACTTGAGCGATTTCACTTGGTAGCACATTTAGCTCATCTGCTAAGCGAAACAAAATAAACGCAAATTCACCGCCTTGTGAAAGCAGTAACCCAGCTTGTATAGCAGGTGCACTCTTAAACCAAAAAAATCTACACAATATATATATAATAGATGTTTTTAAAACGATAAGGATAATCGATAATAAAGTAATTAGTGGTAACTTATTGAGTAAAAGTTCGGTATTGATGGACATACCAACAGTCATGAAAAATAAGCCAAGAAACAAATCTTTAAATGGCAATACTGCGTGTTCTACTGAGTGTCTATATTCTGTTTCTGCAACTAACAATCCAGCAACAAATGCACCTAATGCTAACGATAAATGGAATTGCTCAGTAATAAATGCTGCTCCTAATACTATTAAAAGCGTTGTTGATATAAAGATCTCATTACTTTCCATTTTAGCAATAACCGAAAATAAAGGTCTAAGCAATAATCTACCAGTTATAAATATCAGCACTAATGCAATAGCTGCTTGCACCAATGAACCTGCCAATGAGCTTATCAGGCTGTGCTCAGAATTGCCAGTAAGTAAAGGTACCAATACTATTAATGGTACCACTGCAAAATCTTGCATTAATAGCACTGCTATCGACAACCTACCAACCTGACTTGCTTGAGAACCTTTTTCTTGCAGAACCTGCAACACTATTGCTGTTGAGGATAGCGCAAGCCCACCACCAATAACTGTTGCTATATTCGTATTCACTCCGAAAGCAAGAGCGATGCACCATATTGCTACCATGGTAACTATAACTTGAAGAGAACCGAACCCAAATACATGAATACGCATAGCGATCAGGCGTTCAAATGTCAATTCAAGGCCTATAATGAATAATAGAAAAACTACACCAAATTCTGCAAGATTATCCATTGCTTCAGCTGAGTGTATCAGATTAAACCCATGAGAACCAATAACTGCACCTGCAACGAAGTAACCGAGCACTGGGCTAATATTCATTTTCCAAAACGCTATGACTATAAACACAGCAGCAGAAAGCAAAATTATAATATCAAACAAATGCTGAGAGCCACTGTGCATGATATTTAACCCGTAGAATTAGACCATTTAATTGAGCAGCCAATACTTGATTTTTGGTCAATTGGAGAATTACCAGTTTCTGCAATAAATTTCATAGCTTGAGATAAGTCACTACTTCCTACTTCATAGCTTTGAACCTTTTCTTTTTTTGTGTAGTTAAAACGTCCACGATAGCAAAGGTTTAAATTGGAATTAAAGCCGAAAAAGTCAGGAGTGCAAACAGCCCCGTATTCTTTAGCTATTTTCTGTGTACTATCAATTAAATATGGAAATGTAAACTTATTTTCCTTGGCAAAATTAATCATATTTTCAAAGGAATCCTCTGGATATTCATTTACATCATTTGGCATTATTGCAATGGTGTTTACCTGATAATCTTTTTTCAATTGATCAACATCGCTTACCAGATTGCTAATAATTGACTGAACGTAAGGACAGTGATTGCATATAAACATTACAATAAGACCATTTTTTCCACAACAGTCACTTAATGTATAGTATTTATTGTCTACTCCCAAAAGATTAAAATCTTTTGCAGTAAAACTAAAATCGACTTTAGGAGTATTCAGAGCAACCATAGACTATCATTATACCATATGTAATTTACGGTCTTATTATTTAAATGTCAAACGGTTTCTATGTATACTGTTTGCATATTCTTTTTTAGTATTATAATTATAAAACTTATGTTCATAACTTTCGAAGGAATAGACGGCTCTGGTAAAACAACACAATCTGAGCTACTTGCAAATCATTTTAAGCAAATTCGCGGTGAAAATAGCGTAGTATTGACTCGGGAACCAGGCGGCACTGATTTTGCAGAAAAGATAAGAGGAGTGTTGTTAACAAATAATATTGATCCTATTTCTGAACTCTTGCTGCTTATCTCGATGAGGCACGAACATATGAAAAAATTAATATTACCAGCTCTTGCAGAAGGAAAAATAGTGATTTGTGATCGGTTTATTGACTCAACTATTGCATACCAAGGATATGGGTTTGGAGTTGACTTAGGGCTAATAAGGGACTTACATAAGCTAGTGGAAATTAAATATCCAGATATTACATTCATTCTAGATATTGATGTTAAAGTTGGGTTAAGTAGAGCAAAAGACAAGAATAAATATGAAGAAATGAATGTTAATTTTTACAATAAGGTCAGAAAAGGATTTCAGGAAATAGCCATAAAAGAGCCCATTAGGTGCAATGTTATCACTAAAATTGAAATAAAAAATGATAATCACGTACACAATGAAATTATTGATAAAATCACCTAGCTTGTGATAGAAAATTATCAATTTCAGGTAACATTATTTCATATGAATAACTTTTTGTTTGAGTAGCTAAAAAATCCTGTATTTTGTCTGGATCTTCTTCACTTATCATCTTATATGCCCTTGCGAGGTTCATTAATTCACTTCTATTTTTTTTATTGCTTACTTCAGTAATAGTAAAAAATTGATCAAAATGGTCTAAGAGGTCTTTATTTTTTATTGAAGACACAATATCGTCAATTTCTTTCACATATAATGCAAGTTTGTGTGCTTTACTACGATCTTCAAAACACAGATTAACAAGCACGTTGCGAAACCTATCTTTCGTAGTACTTCTCACTTCTGCTAATAAGGACTTAATATTTTCTTGGCAATGCACTCTCTTTACCGATTCAGCCGGTTCAACCATACCAAGAACATTCTTTACCAAAGATTTTTCTTCACAACTAAATATGAACATGTAATAACCCATCGATAAAGTGAAGAGCAAGAACATAGCCGGAAGTAAAAACGGAGCTAATACATTTTGTGACGCAGGGAAAATAAACCAGGTAACAGTTGCTATTGACACAGTTACAAATAATCCTGATAAACATAATTGTGCTTTTCTTCTATAATTCTGATCAATAACTGTACTTACACCAATAGAAGCTATATCAATCATTACTCACACCTCATTAAACATTAATACTAACTGAATGATAGCATTATTGTGATGAAAATGCAATATTATGAATATTTTAATACAATTTATATTGACAGTTACAATTCTAAATTGTTTTATTGCAGCGTTAGCTGATTAACATTTTTAAGATGAGGTCAACTCTCATAGAGAGAGGATTTTTTTATTTTCTCATTCTTCTCATTTTCCTCTCTAACAATTTTTTTTCCATTTAATATGTCCTTTATTTCATCTCCTGTTAAAGTTTCAAACTCCAGTAGATTTTCGGCAATGAGATCTAAGCCTTTCTTATGCTTGGTCAAAATCTCTTTTGCTTTTTCATAGCAAGAAGACACAACTTTCTTCACTTCTTCATCTATAAGTTTTAACGTATCTTCAGAAATTATGTCAGAACCATGCATGGTTTGTTCGCGATTGTGATAGATCGGACCTATTTTGTCACTCATTCCCCATTTTGTTACCATAGCGCGTGATAAATCAGATGCTTGTTTTATATCCGAAGATGCACCGCTTGTGACTTTATCGTAGCCAAAAATTAGCTCTTCTGCCACTCTTCCACCCATTGCAACAGTTATATCTGCTAGCATCTTTTCTCTTGTGAGGGACACTCTATCTGTTTCTGGTAGTCTCATAACTAAACCGAGTGCCCTACCGCGTGGAATAATTGTTGCCTTGTGTATAGGATCAGAAGCAGGCATATTAACAGCAATCATCGCATGACCAGCTTCATGGTATGCAGTCAGTCTCTTTTCCTCTTCTGTCATAATGAGAGATCGCCTTTCTACGCCCATCATCACTTTATCACGTGCATATTCGAAATCATCCATGGTAACAATCTTCTTGTTTCTTCTTGCAGCGATAAGTGCAGATTCATTCACCAAATTTGCTAGATCAGCCCCTGAAAAACCTGGTGTTCCTCTTGCAACTGTTTTCACGTTTACATCTGGTGCTATTGATATTTTCTTTATATGAGTATTTAATATCTTTTCACGCCCATTTATATCGGGTAAAGAAATAGTAATCTGTCGGTCAAAACGACCAGGTCTAAGCAGTGCTGGATCTAAGACATCCGGACGGTTAGTCGCAGCAATTATTATTACACCTTCATTAGACTCAAAGCCATCCATCTCAACTAATAACTGATTTAATGTTTGTTCTCTTTCATCATTGCCGCCACCAAGACCAATGCCACGATGTCTACCCACCGCATCTATTTCATCTATAAAAATTATACAAGGAGCATTTTTCTTGCCTTGATCAAACATATCACGAACACGACTTGCACCAACACCCACAAACATTTCAACAAAATCAGATCCAGAAATACTAAAGAATGGCACATTAGCTTCTCCTGCAATTGCACGAGCAAGTAAAGTTTTACCAGTTCCAGGAGAGCCAATCAAAAGGCACCCTTTTGGTATTTTTCCACCTAATATTTGAAATTTTTGCCTTTGTTTAAGAAAATCAACGATCTCTACTAGCTCTTCTTTTGCTTCATCAATTCCGGCAACATCATCAAATGTTACTTTTTTTCCACTAGTCATGAGTCTAGCCCTTGACTTGCCAAAGCTTATAGTTCTGTTGCCCCCCGCTTGTGTTTGTTTAAGAAAGAATAGCAAGAAGCCAATAAAGATAAATGTTGGGACCCATGAGATAAGTAATCCACCAATTACGTTCATGGCAGAATCTCCAGTTGAAAAGGAGAATCTCACTTTTCTATCATGTAAATTTTTTATTAGGTCGCTATATATGACACCGCTTGAATTGAAACTTGAACCGTCCCTGAACTTGCCTTCAATGCTCTGGTTTTTTATGACAATATTTTCTACATCATTGTCTTCTAGTCTAGTTAAAAATTCCGAAAAAGGTATAATTGTTTTACTTTTACCTACATTTCCGCTGAACTGAATATAAGCAACTGAAATAAGAACAATAATTACTAACCAGATCAATAAGCCTTCTAAAAATTTTTTCATTTCTATTTCTAACTAAATACTAATCAAGCTTACCAAATTTTGTTTTATCGTGCTATTAATAATGCATTGAACCTTATCGTCATTGGTATTTTTTCCGTTATAATTTACATCAGGATAAGCAAGCACCTTTCCATCTTTTAGCACTACAGGCAAAGAATAGAAAACTTCAGGGCAGCAGTTGTAATCCTTCAGAAATTCAGGAACTTTTTGTGTTTTTTTTAATGGAGCGATGATAACTGAACACTCTTGATTTCCGAGTATTGTGCAGCTAAATCTGTTATCCCATTGAGTAGGTTCATTTAAAGGTAGGTTTAAGGTAATTTCTTGTATCTTTGACGATTCTCTAATTATCAAGATATTTTCTCCATGTTTTCTTATTTTACACCCAGAAAGTGTACAGTTAACATTACTATCCTTTTGCAATATTTTATTAAATATTACGATAAGGCTGTTGTACCTTGGTTTATAATGTTTACTGGCAATTGCCATTATGGAGTAAAGAAGAAGCCTCAAGGCTATTTCCTCTGGCAATTGATAAAACTCACTTAGTTTAATTTCAATATAACCAAGATCATGCACATTAACGCAGTCATTAAACGCAAGGCGTGTGTAGTGCATCAACGCTTTTGCAGCTCTTTTCATATGAAGGGCTGTGAGGCATATTCGCTCTGTTAAAATCTCTTGATTATCACTTGCTTTAAGTAAGTTACGGTATAAAGTTCGCCTGTATTTTAAGTCATAGTTGCTTCTATCTTCGATCCATTTTAACCGATGAAGCTTAGCGTACTTTTCTATTTCACTACGACTAAAATTTAACAATGGCCTAAATATATAAATACCATTTAGGAAAGACTTGTAGTCCATTGATGATAATCCATCTACGCCACTACCTCGCTCTAATCTTAACAAGAACGTTTCTGCTTGATCATCTTTGTGATGAGCAACAAGTAAATATTTAACATTATTATTTTTACACCACTCTGCTAGTAACTTATACCGTGCTTTTCGTGCCTGTAACTGAATATTGCCTTTAATATTTTGCTTCTCCCAATTTAATATGAACGATTCCTTTGCTCCAAGTTCCTTTGCATAACTTACAACAAAATCAGCTTCTTTTTGAGACTCTGGACGTAACCCATGATTTACTGTTAATGCTGTAGGAAGTGAAAGCTTGTTTTTTTTTGCCCAGTTAGTCATTAAGTGCAGTAAGACTATACTATCTACACCACCTGATACTGCAACTGCAACTTGATTGTTATAGAAAGCAAAACTATTAACCACATTTTGAAATAATAACTCTAATTCCATTATGTCTCTTGATGGCCAGACAGGTCAGATCTCTTACGTCATACCGCGACTTATTTGTGGTATATATAGATCCCGCTAACAAGCAACGAAATATGACAAGTTTGTCCTTTTTTGTCTACCCCAGTGCCCTTTCTTTATGTCATCCCAGTGTTTGACACTGGGATCCAGGTTTTAATGCAAGAAACTATTTCTTTATTCCAGAAAATGAAAATTCCACTCTACGATTTTTAGCATGCTCTTTTTCATATTTAGAATTTCTAGAATCATCTTTTACATTAACCAAAGGCTCAGTTTCACCTTTAGAAGCAGTTTTTATTCTGTTTTCTATGTAGGGTGTACAACTAACCATAAATTTTTTAGCTGCATCTGCCCTTCTAGCGCCTAGCGCAAGATTATATTCATGAGAACCACGGTTGTCAGTGTGACCAGTTAAAGTAACCTTCGCGTCAGGGTTATCTTGTAACACCTCTATTACGTCAAGTAATGCATCTGCACTTACTTCAGCAATACTAGATTCATCATAACCAAAGAAAACTCTTTTATTACCTATCTGCTTAACAACAGAATTTATTTTATTTGTTGTATTTGCTCCTTTTTTTGGGCAAGAACTTACACCAGTAAGTAATAAACAAAAACAGCACATTATAACCAGTCTACTCCACATTACTAAACCTCCATAAATTTTAAATAGTGCGTAACTTTAATTTCAGTAGCTAATATCTCTCCATATTGTAATATAGTCAAGAGAAATAAAATACTAAATACTTTTTCTACAACCTTACAATTAATTTTCCTATAATATGCTGGACTCTGAGTAGAAAAATCCAATAAAAGAATAAAAAGTACAATTTTTTATTGTACTTTAAGCAAATATACTTTTAACTTTATTATTAATCTATTACGGTATTAAACAGATGTTTTCTAAAATAATGAACAAATATGCAATCTTATAAGTTTTTAGAGGAAGTATTATATAGGGTAAAGAATATCGAAAATACGCTAAAAGTACTAAACCAAAGCCAATTGAATATAGAGGACAAAGTTGAACAAATGAGTCTTCTAGAAGAAATCAGACATGAAATTATCTCTCATGACGCAATAAAGGAATCATTAGCAGATGCTCTTGGTAACAAAAAAAGTGCAAATACTCAGCAGCTAAAGTTAATAGAGAGAATACATAAAAGCAACAGTGCTGTTCCTATTGATTTAGTAAAGTCTTTATCCAAAGCTAAGGTTGAATGCCAAAATTTATGGAAGCTATCTCATTCTGAAACCAGTAACTTAGAAAAACTAAAAGAACGTTTTACTGATTTAATCACACTCATTCGCGAAGTAGCTTCTATAAAATCGCAGCAATTAAAATGCTCAAAATACGACTCACTGCTTGCTGACTATGACTCTGATATCACAGAAAAGAACATAAAGGAAATATTTCCCAAGGTAGGCAAATTTTTTAGCGGAAATGTAGATAAAATAATTGAAAAGCAGAAAAAGGATAAGGTTACTAATATACAAAAAGTTGCTACTCAGAAGCAGATTGAACTTGGCTCGTTATGTTTACAGCAAATGGGCGTTGCACTGTATGAGGTTCGTACTTCTTATTACTGCCCTATAGATTATGATGAGTCTGATTTTTGTTGTGGTTTATTTTCACTTTTACGGCATAGTGGTTATGCAATTTATCAAAAATGTTTAGCGCAAAATTCTATAAATAGCCCAATTACGAGACATGTTATGTATGAAACTCAAGGGTTATTCATGGAAAGGATGATTGGAACATCCAGAGAATTTATTGAGTTCATTCAACCACACATAAAAGAGAAATTTGCTATAAAAGGCAAAACTAATAGCAGTGTTGAAAATTTGTACTTGGTTTTCAATGAAATAAACCTTTCTTCTTTTTTAAAAAATGCAGATGAATTTAGTCTGTTAGCTCATATTATGTTGAGAACTAGGTTAGAACAAGATATAATAAATGGTACATTGGAAGTCAAAGACCTGCATGATGCGTGGCTGGAAGGTATGAAGCACTATAAAATTCCAGTAAAAGCTGAAAATGAGCTAAACACTTATTTTCAAGATGAGTATTGGGCAAGCGGTGTTATGGGCTACTTTCCTATAAAAATTATTGCTTTAATTGCTGCTGTGCAGATTTTCTCTTGCGTTAAAAAGAATCATTACGAATCATTAAGTGCTATAATAAAAGGAGATTTTAGTTTACTTATCAGTTGGTTATCTCAAAATATATACAGTGCAAAGTGTGGCCTGGAACTGCTAAAAAAAGTAACAGGTAAGGGTTTGGACGTTGAGTGCTGCATTAGCTACTTATCTGAAAAGTATAATTTGTCTTAATAAATGATTTTCTTGAGTTGCGTATGAATTTTGTTCGAAAATTAACCGGAAAGTTTTGTAGCCTTTTCACTTTCAAAGGTTTATTCGCTAGCGATATTGCTATAGATCTTGGCACTGCAAACACTTTAGTTTATCAGAAAAATCAGGGAATAGTGCTTGATGAGCCTTCAGTTGTAGCAAGAATAAAAGAAAAAGGAAGCTACGTTCCTTATGCTTTTGGTAAAAAAGCTAAAATGATGCTTGGAAAAACGCCTGGAGAAATAGAGGCGATAAGGCCCTTAAAAGATGGAGTCATTGCTGATTTTAAAAGTGCGGAAGAAATGCTAAAATATTTCATACGCAGTGCAAACACAAAATTCACTGTTAATAAACCTAATATTATCATATGCGTTCCATCTGGATCCACGCCAGTTGAAAGGCGTGCTATACAAGATGCAGCAGAAAGTGCTGGTGCAAATGAAGTATTTTTAATTGAAGAACCAATGGCTGCAGCAATCGGAGCTGGGCTCCCGGTTACCGAACCTGAAGGTTCTATGATTGTTGATATAGGAGGCGGTACAACTGAAGTTGCAATTATTTCTTTAGGTGGAATTGTTTATTCACGTTCTGCCAGAGTAGGTGGCGATATTATGGATGAGGCAATAAAGTCATATATTCGTGAAAATCATAAGTTATTAATCGGTGAAACAACCGCTGAGAAAATTAAGAAAAGCATAGGTTCAGCCAGTCTGCCAGGTGAAAATAACAAAGAGGGAATGATAATTAAAGGCAGGGATTTAGTGAGTGGCATGCCAAAAGAAATGCTTTTATCAGAATACCAAGTTGCAGAGAGTTTAATAGAGCCTGTACATCAGATAATTTCTGCTATTAGGACTGCACTGGAGAGCACTCCACCTGAACTTTCTTCTGATATAGTCGATAAAGGAATAATTTTATCCGGTGGCGGCGGATTATTGCGTAACTTGGGCAAAGTTATCAGTGAAACAACAAAACTACCAGTTCGTGTTGCAGATGACCCACTTTGTTGTGTTGCTCTGGGTAGCGGAAAAGTGCTTGAAAACATGGATTATTTTGGCCATGTTTTATTTAAGCAGGATTAAATTATTTTTAAAGGTAGTTCATCGAATTTTATAGCAAATTTTACCTCAAGCATAAAGATGTCATCCAAGTAGCCAACACTGGGATCCAGAAAAATTGACTATAAACAAGTATGCTGTTTCGATGAAATTGTGTAATAGAAACTAGATTCCAGTGTCAGCTACTTGCATGACACCAAGTTTGTGTTTATAAATTAAGGCGATTATGCTAAAAGAATTTGAAATAGAACCTCTGCTAAAAGATAAAGCTCCGCACCAGACCAAGGCTGTTGTTGCAATGTCCGGGGGAGTTGATAGCTCCGTTGCTGCAGCACTGCTATATAACTTTGGGTACCAGGTGATAGGTGTAACTCTTCAGCTATATGGCACTGATGGCAATGCTAACGCAAGAAAGGGCGCATGCTGCGCTGGACAGGATATTTACGACGCTAAGCGTGTAGCTGAAAGTGTTGGCTTTCCTCACTATATTTTAAACTACGAGGAAATATTCAAAAAGGAAGTAATAGAGGATTTTGCGAGTACCTATATGCGTGGGGAAACTCCCATACCATGCGTGAGATGTAACCAAACGGTAAAATTTCGTGATCTATTGCAAGTTACAAAAAATCTTGGTGCGGATGTGCTCGTGACAGGACATTACGTGAGAAGGTTAGAAAAAAATGGTGAGGTAAAGTTGTGCAGAAGCATTGATAAAAGTAAAGATCAAAGTTATTTTTTGTTTGCAACTACTGAGGAGCAGTTAAAGCTTTTGCGATTTCCACTAGGTGGGTTCTATAAAAGTGATATAAGAAAATTAGCAAAGTATTTTGGCTTACAAATTTCTGAAAAGCCGGACAGTCAAGATATATGCTTTGTTTCCGAAAGCTATAGTAAAACAATAGCGAAATTAGCTCCACAATCTGTACAGAAAGGTAAAATAGTGGATGTAAATGGAAAAGTGCTAGGTGAGCACAGTGGCATAGTAAATTTTACAGTAGGACAAAGAAAAGGCTTAGGTGTCGGGTACAGTGAACCTCTTTACGTGATAAAAATCAATACAGAGAATAATGAGGTTATAGTAGGCCCGATCAACGCATTAATGCAAAAAAAAATATTGATCAAAGAGTTAAATTGGTTAGAACAACCAAAGGAAGGTATGGAAGTAACTGTGAAGCTGAGATCATCACATGCTGGAAGTTTAGCAACAATACATTCAGCTGACGAAAAAAATAAAGCCTGTGTCATTTTAAACGACGATTACTTTGGCATCAGTCCAGGTCAAGCCTGTGTAGCGTATAAAGATGAGCAAGTTATCGGCGGTGGATGGATATGCTCTTAACTAAAAGCTTTAATGCAGAGTGTAAACATACAATAGACTTCTTGCATAACCATATAACATTGGGAATAGAAACAAAAAAACTTGCTTGACAAACTCCGCCAGCCCCCTTATCATGAAACTGAAGCTATTTATTTATCTTCTCTGTACAGATTAAATGACAAAAAAACTCACGTATCTGGCGTCTCATGTTTAATTTTTTGCACTATGTGCACCTCATGTCTTTATCAAATTTCTAGCTACACAAGCTGAAATACGCTATTTAAAACATTAAAAAACGCCAACTTAAAAAATGGATAGTGAATAACTAGCTACCCTAGGGTTTCTTTTGCCTTTTTTTCTGTTTAGTAAATTTCTTAACGTTTATAATTTAGATTAGTTGCGGCTTAAAAGCAGCTAAATCGCGGTTATTAAGTGTTTAGAATAAAAAAACGCCATACTTGAAAGTATAATGTAAGTAATTAGCCAACCACGGGGCTTCTTTTGCCTTTTTTTTCATTTGGTAAATTTCTTAATGTTTGTAGCTAAACGACAACCGTCATCCCGCTGCTTGTTAGCGGCTAAGAGATACCGCGAATGAATCGCGGTATGACGGTGTAATGATGGTTAAGTAATTCGTCATCCCGCTACGTGTTAGCGGGATCTATGTTGAGAGATACCGCGAATGAATCGCGGTATGACGGTTCGCGGCGGCATAAAGATAAGTCTCGTCATCCCGCTGCGTGTTAGCGGGATCTCTTGTTAGTGCCGCGGCGGTATAGCTATACCTTTTTCTACTTAGTTTGGGTTATGCAAGAAGTCTAATAACATTTATTGCTATTTTGCCATGTATCCCTTATACTATGAAGTAGAACATTATAGGTTTCAGCAATGATAAAAGAAATTGAAGAACTAATAAAAATTGTTGGTAAGGGTAATTTATTAGAGACGTTATTTATTTTTTTAGGTAGCTTTCAACATGCTGACTTAGATCGTTTTATGGATCACAGGAATCACATAGGTCTGTCTGCATTCATACAGAAGCAAGATGAACAGTTAGATTACTATTTTAACTTAAAATTTAGTCTACAAGGGCTGTTTTTAATTTATGCTCTAGCTTATCGAATTCTAAGTGAAAACAATAACCTGAATACTAAAGATGTCATAGATAAAATATATGAAGTTATTAAAGGATCTGAGTTAAATGAATATATAAATGAAGTAGTAGATGGAAGAAAATTAGATTTACTTAACATCTTAGCAAATCCAAAGAGAGAACCAATATTTAAAACAGAAGAAGATTTTGAAAATAAAGTACTCATTGGTCTTAGAAAGTTACTAAGTGAAGGAAATACATTAAACAAATATGACAGAGAATTTGCATTAAATAAGTGCGTTATCAGCAGCTATTATTCCATTCATGACATAAAAGCAGATAAAGATATAGCATTGTTCTTTTCTTTGGGTGGTCACTATAAAGAACTTTCGTCATCTAACAAAACAGTAAAAAGAGAAGTATTAGAGATATGTGAGAATCAGTTAATAGAGAGCTATATAATGTTCTTAGCTGGCAAACTACACATGATCGTATTATCAAGTAGAGATAAATATACAATCAACCATGAGAATGTGGATCGACAAGAGAAAGAATTAAAAATGGATGGATTAATATATCCTATAAATACAAAAAACACCCTAGAGCAACTGTTAAAAAACCAAAATAGTGATGAATTTGAACAATTAATAACGAGCCCTGATAATATATACTACTCAGTGCTGCAAGAAGAGAATGAATGTAGGCCAAATCCTATCACCAGCAAGAAAAAAGAAAAAGACCATAAAAACACAGTCTGTAAACTTATTTTAGGTATGTTTGTATTATCTGTTGGGTTATACGTTGCTGATTATTTCTTTATGGAGCAAAAATTATTTAATCCAATAAAAGGTGTCCTACCACAGGATAATTTTGCTAATCTAGTAATTGCTGCAGTGCTTACTATCGTAATAGTATATGCTTTATTTCAATTATCACAGGAACCACCACTTTCAACAGTCAATAAGATGACGAATGAAAATTTAGGACAGCCCGTGCAAAATAAGTTTAGAATTACATAAATGTAGCAACTTAAAAGCATATATTGTATAATGCTTATTCTTAAGTTAAGAGGTAATTTATGGATTTAAGTAAAATAACAGCGGGGCCAAATGCGGTGAATGTGGTAATTGAAATAAGTGCAAATGCTGAGCCTGTAAAGTATGAATTTAATAAAGAGCTTGGGTTGTTACAAGTTGACAGATTTTTATCTACTTCAATGACTTATCCTTGCAATTATGGGTTTATACCAAATACCTGCGCAGGTGATGGTGATCCTGTGGATGTTTTGGTGCTAACTCAATTTCCCTTAGCATCTAGTGTTTTAATATCGGTGCGTCCAATAGGCGCATTACTCACTAAAGATGAAAAAGGAGAAGATGAGAAAATATTAGCTGTGCCTGTTTCCAGTGTTGATAGCTATTATGACAATATAAAGGACTATTCTGACTTATCTAAAAGCCTACTGGATAAAATTACTCATTTCTTTTCTCATTATAAAGATCTAGAAAAGGGAAAAACGGTAGCAGTTGGAGAATGGGTTGGTGTGGAAGAAGCAAAGAAAATCATTGAAAAAAGCAGAAATTAGTTTTTATTGATTTATAGCTAAAGTGGCTTAGGTTTGCCCACAATTTGAAAAACAACAAGTTCGTCATTCCGCTACTTGTTAGCGGAATCTATACCGCGCACAACTGTACGAACATTGCAATATGGCACATAGTAAACGATGTCATTCCAGTGCGTGACGCTGGGATGACAAGAAAGGGAGCACTGGAATTTTTGTTTCAGCATTAGCCATGCATCTGAACAGATACAAATATTGCAATTAAAAGCATTAGACAGGTGGTAGAGGTCTTGGTATTATATAATCTTTAGGTTCTAAATTTGGAAGGGTGGCCGAGCGGCTGAAGGCGGCGGTTTGCTAAACCGTTATACGACCCAAAAGTCGTATCGAGGGTTCGAATCCCTCTCCTTCCGTATACTGTTTTTAGCACGGTTTAAATTCGCTATATTAGCATGTTTTTAGCCTATTTACCAGCGTACCTGATTTTGTTGCAATGGTTTTTATTTCCATTGTCACTGAGATCGCTATTAAAAAGTTGGCTAGCATTGACTCAGTATTTATTATAGAATTGGTTATTAACTAAACAACTTTGCTTGTATGTATAGAATACTAATTTTACTGTTAATAGTGTTGCCACTTAGGTTGCTTGCAACCGAGATTGAAATTGTTGCAGATGTAAATGGTGAACCAATTTCAAATTTAGATATCGAAAAGCGCATCAACTTTATAAATTCATTGTTTGGCACTCAAAGCGTTAATCAAAAAGAAGCAAAGCCTCAAATTCTTAGGGAGCTAATAGACGAAATTATCATTATCAATGAAGCGCAGAGGCTGAATATAAAATTGAGCAACGAGGAGTTAGATAATGCTATCATGTTATTTTTAACCCAAAGTTTTAAACTTAAGGCTAATGAAGTTGATCAATACATAGAGAAGCATAATATAGATCTTGGTATTTTAAGAAAACAAATAAAATGTCAGTTACTGTGGAGCAAAATTATTGAAGTAAGAATTGTGCCATTTATTAATATAAGCGATAAAGAAATAAATGATGTAAAAAGGCAAACAGAAAAGCCGGATTATCTTATCACGTTCCAAGAGTTTATAATTCCTGATCAAAAAGACAAGGACGTTTATGGTATAGCTGAAGATTTAGTAAAAAAATTACGCAACAGTAATAACCCAGAATCTCCAATAAAGATGCGTAAAGCAACAGTTAATTTAAGTCAGCTAAAAGGAAAACTCAAGAACGTTTTAGAAGGATTAGAAACCAGCGACATAGCAGGTCCATTCAGTTTTAGTGAAGGTTACTCTGTTATAAAAGTAATAGATAAAGTACAACTTAATCATGCACTGCTGGAAAGCACTTTAAAATTAAAACAGATTGTGGTTGAAGGTTCAGAAAGTTTATTAGATAATCTCAAGGAGCAAAAAGTTAATTGTTTAAATTTTGATAAATTGGCAGATAATTTTAAGCTGCCAAACGCAAAGGAATTTGAAATAAAAATGCGAGATTTAAATCCTGATTTACAGATTTTATTTAGTAAAACAAGTGTGAATGAAATAGTAGAATTGAGAGAAAATGGCACTGCAAAGTTGATGATGTTGTGTGATATCAAGAGTAATGCAGCGGATATAGAAGCAATTAAACAGCAGATGTACCAACAAAAGATTATGATACAAAGCAACTTGTTATTGGATATTATACGTAAAAGTGCAGCTGTCAGTTATCGGTTTAGTTGAAGTCAGAGAGTGTCCTTGTCTCTGTCTTTGTGTGCCTTTGTTCTACAAAATTTCAAAAAATTTGAACAAATGTAGTTAAAGTAGCACATGAAGAATATAATGCTAATTGGTGGTGGAGTTGGAAATGCAGTGTTATTTTCGATAGGGAAGGCATGTCTTGAAAATAATAACAAGGTTTTGTACTTCGCTGGCTATAAGAAGTTAAGTGATGTATTTAAACGAGCACTGATAGAGCGTGCATCAAATGCGGTAGTTTGGGTATGTGAAGAAGGATTGATAGAAACAAGCAGAGATCAAGATAAATCCTTTCATGGTAATATAGTTGATGCAATAGTCTCTTATCAACAAGGAAGATTAGGTATTAATTTGAACGTTATAGATAAAATTATCACTATTGGTTCTGATAAAATGATGAAAGCTGTGAATGAAGCTAGAAAAACAATTTTAAAGCCATATCTAAAATCAGGCCACATAGCAATATCATCAGTTAATTCTCCTATGCAGTGTATGATGAAAGAAATCTGCGCTCAGTGTGTGCAGCAACACATAAATGCGAAAACAGGAGAAAGAAGTTTTGTTTATAGTTGCAGCAATCAAGACCAGGATATGGAATTTATTGACTTTGACTTTTTAAGTGAGCGCTTGAAGCAAAATAGTTTACAAGAAAAACTCACTGCGAAATGGATAGATCATGTTCAAAGATATTAAACAGCACAAAAAGGAAATAAGAGAGCAATATAGAGCTATAAGAAAAGATATTGATGAAAGTTATTCCAGTTATGCGGCAAATTCCCTTATTAATCTCTTTAATCAGAACTTAAGCTACGTTAAAGGCAAAACAATAGCAGCTTACATTCCAATGGACGGGGAAATAAATGTTGTACCTTTGATGCATAGTTTACTCGATTTAGATTATAAAGTAGCAATTCCTAATAAAAATAAGTTACTAAAATTTGAGGAATGGAACGAAATAAATGAAGATGTAATTCCCGACACAATCATTACTCCTGTTATTGCTTTTGATGATCATTTTAATAGATTAGGTTTTGGCGGTGGTTGGTATGATACAATGATAAAAAAATTACGGCCGCTTGGAAAAATATTTATAGGTGTAGCCTATGAGAAACAATATTGTAAAGATTTACCTGTAGAACAACATGATCAAAAATTGGATATTATAATCACTGAAATGTGTGTTAGATTTGAAAGTGGGTTGCCCAAGAAAGTGGATAGAAAGGAGTAGCGTAACCCCGCTTTCTGATAGTAATTTTTGCGTAAAAAAATGCATCAACTTGGTCCTGTGATTCCTCCTTCACTAACTCGTGCAGCACTTGAAATACCTAAGTGAGAATTTGGCTTCATTTCCTGAGCTTTCTCATTAACTTTTTGCTCTACATCTTCTATTTTACCGTCACCAATGGCCATAATTGCAAGTTGAAATTCATCCATAAGACTGTGAAATCCTTTCTTTTTAGATTCTTGCGTGTCTTTAGATCTTTCCATATCTGCTACATGAGTACTGAGGCCCTTTTCCAGAAGTCTGCTCATATCATCTTTTGAAAAATTTTGAATGGTTCCATTCTTTACTAACTCTTGTATAGCAGATCGCTGCCCTTCATTTTGAAGCATTTCTAATATTTTTTTCCCATCATCAAAACCTTTTTTAGTGTCAACGTTTTTGTTATCTTTAAGACTAATGTTTGCAATAGTTTCAAGCACGTTTGTTCTTAATCTGCTAAAGTTATTCTCTCTTGCTTGAACTGTAGGTAATTTATCTATTAAATCCTTATATGAACTTTTCACTGCTTTTCCTGTTTCAATCGCACCTTCTTTTATTTTTTCCCCTGCCTTTCCTATACCTATTCCTACATAACGTGCTCCAATAGCTACAAGCGCTACTAATGTAGCAAGCACAATAAGCGGAGAAAATGCTGCTCCTAATACCATTCCAGCAGAAGCTATTCCTATTTTTTCATTTGCAGATGCTGATTTAAAATAATTGACTAGATTATCCAGTGGACCTTTATTATTATTTATAACATTACTTATTGCTTGTTGGTTAACAGATTCTAACGCCTCTTCTATTATTTTTGAGTTAACATTTTCAGAAGTTAAACCTTCAAGCGCTTCTTCAATGAATTTTATAAATAATTCTTTGTTGACCTCCTTTTGCAAGCCTTGGTCATTAATCGCTAAACCTAAATCTTTGAGGTTCATCCCTTTAACTTGTTCTGATAGGGTTGTAAATAACTCTTTTTTCCCCTCTTGTGAGGATTGTGCAATACTTTCTATTATATCTGAAATAGCTTTTCTTAGTTCTGGATAGTCAGTGTCAAAAAACATACTATTGCTAGATTCCATATTCAGCTTCGTTGATTATAAATATGCCTAATTATACATACTAATCATTAATTATATTATAATTGATATAACATACCCCTTTCCAAATATAGAATTTGTATTAAAATATCTAGATTATATGAAATCAAGGTACTTTATGGGTGAAAAAAAATTAAAAGCTGCTGTGGTCTTATCAGGGTGTGGTCACCTTGACGGTGTAGAGGTAAGAGAAGCGGTTTTAAGTTTGCTTGTGCTTGATCAGCAGGAAGTGGATGTTAAATGCTTTGCACCTGATATCAATATCACACAAGTTATGAATCATAGAACAAAAGAGGCAACAAAAGAAAAAAGGAATGTACTTGTGGAAGCAGCAAGAATCGCAAGAGGCGAAATATATGACTTAAAAGAAGCCAAAGCTGAAAATTTTGACATGCTAGTTGTACCTGGTGGATACGGGGTTGCGAAAAATTTATCTGACTTAGCTGAAAGTAAAGACATGGTGACAGTAATGCCTGAATTTGAAAGATTAGTTTCAGAATTTTTTGTTACAAAAAAGCCAATAGGAGCGATATGCATATCTCCAGCCATCATTGTTTCAATTTTAAGTAGCAAGATAGGTAAAGAAGAAAGTAAGGTTAAGGTAACTATAGGAGATGACAGAGAACAGTTGATAGAAAGGCTTGGCGGCGAGCACATAAAATGCGATACAGAGTTATCAATAGAAGACGAAGAACATAATGTATTTTCCTGTTCTGCTTATATGCGTAGCGACGAAAGTACATACTCTGTATATCAAGGGATAAAGCATATGATTGACAGCATGGTAAAAAAGATTAACAAAAAAACTAAACAGCCATTCCTATAAGGTGTACTAAATAAAACTTCTCTATTAATCACACAATTAACTGTTGAATTTTACATTTCTAGCTGTATTATGGCTACGTAGCTAAAGTAACTTAGGTTTATCGACGCTTTACTACTTGTTAGCGGTGTGGTGTAGTGGCCATATATGTTTAGTTCTTTTTTTTAAGGTATTTTGTATGTCAGATCTTTTCTATATTGAAACTACGTGTTGTGTGGACGGTCAGTGTGATGTCTATACAGGGGAAGTGAGTTTTAATGATGTCATGTTAGGCAAGTTCAGTCTAAATTCGTGCAGCGGGAAAGAAGCTATGATAAATCTAGACATTATTACATTCGATATTAATATCGCTATTGATGGTCAAAATGGAAAGACAATAAAAAAAGACCTTAAAGGTCTTGAATTTGTAACTAAAGATGATGGTTCTTGGTATATTAATAAGGATTTTGGTGATGATAAATTTGAAGTTGTAGTAAAGCAATCATAATTTTACATCTCAGGTGTAACATTTAGTATAGGCGCTATTCTATTTATAATGTTCTTTACTATAGGCGCAGCAATTATTCCCCCGGTATGGTGCATCCCTTGAGGCTCATCAATAGCAATTAGCACTATGTACCTTGGGTCAAGCATAGTTAGCACTCCTATAAATGATGCTATGTTTGCATCTTTGCTATATTTACCATCTACAACTTTTTCCGCCGATCCAGTTTTTCCTCCTATTGAATATGCCTTTATTTTTGCTTTTCTGCCAGTGCCATCTGTTACTGCTGCACGTAATAATTTTCTCATTTCCCTGGAAGTTCTTCTTGAGATAATTTGCTCTCCTATACTTCTTTTATTCAACATCAAGGTTGCGTTATGAAATATCCCATTGTTGATTAATGCTGCTGCAGTTTGTGCAAGATGTATAGGAGTTACAGCTATGCCATAACCATAAGATGCTGTTATTAAAGTGTTTTCACTCCATTTATCCGGGATTATCGGTGTGGATTTTTCTGGTATTTCTATTTTCAAAGGAGAAAATAGCTTCATAGCTTTAAAGTATTCTACCTGTTTTTCAATACCTAGTTTGACTGCAATTTTTGCTGCACCAATGTTGGATGATTTTACAAATATATCTTGCACAGTAATTTTTGGAATTTTAGATTTATGAAAATCCTGAATTTTATACTTTCCAATGGTGATTGGTGTTGATACGTCATATAAATCGCTAGTTTTTGTAGCGTTCGCATCAAGCGCTGCGGCTATTGTAAAGTATTTTAATACCGACCCCATCTCATATACCCCAAGACTGGCGCGATTAAACTTTTGTACGTCTTCTGCCTTATTCTGTAAGTTGGGATTAAAATCAGGTAGGCTGACCATCGAGATAACTTCACTATTTCTCACATTTAAAACAATTCCTACTCCGCCAAGTGCCTGATATCTGCTTACAGCTTTAGTTAGCTCTTCATGCACTATGCTTTGCACTCGTGTATCTAAGGATAGTATTATGGGCTTTTCTTGCTCATTATTTTTACTTATATATGCCTCAACTCCTGCAATACCGTTGCCATCTATGTCAGTGTAACCAAGCACGTGTGAAAATAAATTACTGTGAGGATATATACGCTTTATGTCGTCATAAAAATTTACTCCTGGTACACCAGCGTTTTTGATCGCTAGTAATTCTTTTGGAGTCAAGTGCCGCTTTATCCAAGCAAATTTCTTTTCTGAAGTAAGTACTCTATATAAGTTCTTGTATTCGAGGTCATGCAAAGTAGAACACAGTTGTGCTGCTATACTTTCCGGATTCTTTACTTTGGTTGCATCTATATATAGTGATGTTGTGGGCACATTTGTTGCTATTACCACTCCATTTCTATCTAAAATATCGGGTTGTTTATGTACTATATTATCTTTTCTAAAATTTTCTGAAGTAGTAAGTTGATCAAATGTTAAAGAGAATATGCGAAAAATAATTATTATATAAAATATAAATAATGGTACTATAAAACACAGTGAGCGGAGCTTATTTTTAAGTAATGCTTGCATATTTACTTGATTTGACAAAAATGGAAATCATCTTAGCTGAACCACGAGGTTTTTGTGCCGGGGTAAAAAGAGCTGTGGACATATTAGCTATTACTTTAGAAAAATACAAAAACGAGCGCCAAGTTTATGTGCTACACGAAATTGTTCACAATAAATATATAGTAGAGGACTTTAAGAAACAAGGAGTGGTTTTTGTAAGCAGTATCGAGGAAATTGAAGATAATGAAGGAATACTGATCTTCAGCGCGCACGGAGTATCAAAAAATATAGAAGATGAGGCAAAAAGAAAGGGTATTCAAGTGATTGATGCAACATGTCCTTTAGTCAACAAAGTGCATAAAGAAGCAAAAAGGTATGAAAACAGTGGTAAAGAATTAATTCTCATTGGGCATGAAAACCATCCAGAAGTTAAGGGAATTAGGGGAAGAGTAAACAATCCTATCACTTTAGTGCAAACTTTGCAGGATGTATATGATTTAAAGGTTAAAGATCCAGATAATTTATCTTATGTTACACAAACTACGTTAAGCATCGACGATACCCGTGACATTATTGCTGCCCTAAAATTAAGGTTTCCAGGCATAACAGGTCCAGATTTAAAGGACATATGCTATGCAACGCAAAACAGACAAAATGCTGTTAAAAAGCTAGCTGAAATTGTAGACATGGTGTTAGTTGTAGGAAGTAAAAATAGCTCAAATTCAAACCGCTTATTAGATCTGTGCACTGCTAGAGGAAAAAGAGCCTACTTGATTGATAATTACAGCTGTGTGAATAAAAGCTGGTTTCAGGGCGTAGAAAAGATAGGAATCACTGCAGGTGCTTCTGCTCCTGACATATTAGTTGATGAATTAATGGACTACCTAAAAGTAAGCATGAATGTAGAAGTTTCAGTTATGCCAGGTGGTATTACTGAAAATGTTCAGTTTAAAATACCGAATCTGGTTTAAAACACAACTTATCTACTAAACTTCTCTTGAAATCACACAAACCAGCATCTATAGCTAAGACGTCATACCGCGATTCATTAGACTTCTTGCATAACCATATAACAAACTTTTATTGGGAATAGAAACGAAAAAACTTGCTTGACAAACTCCGCCAGCCCTCTTATCATGAAACTGAAGCTATTGTATTTGCTTTCGCCAATCTGCAGATTAAAAGGTAAGGATTACTTAATGTATCGGCGTCTTATGTTCAATTTTTTGCAGTATATAGATACTGTATGTCTTTACAAAACTTCATCTACATCTAGATTTTTATCTAAATAAGCTGAACGCGCTTATAAAGCGTTACAAGACATCAAAAAATGCCAATACTCGACAGAGATAGTAAAAGACTAGCTAACTCGGGGATTCTTTGTCTTTTTTTCTGCTTAGTAAATTTCTTAAACATTTGCAGCGTAAGTTAGTTGCAATTAAAAGCGGCTGAATCTCGCTTGTCAAGCGTTTAAAACATAAAAAACGCCAATATTTTAAAGCGGATAATAACCCCAGGGCTTCTTTTGCCTTTTTTTTCGTTTGGTAAATTCCTTAATGTTTATGGCTAAACGACAATCGTCATCCCGCTGCTTGTTAGCGGGATCTAGAGATACCGCGAATGAATCGCGGTATGACGGTTCGCGGCGGTATGACGTAGGACTGCTGTCATCCCAGTGCCCAAACACTGGGATCCAGTTTTCTTTACAAATTCACCAAAAGTGTTTCATTCTATAACATAAAACCCATACTCACCAAATCCAATGCATTACTTGCAATTAAGTTTCCTGGATCCCAGTGTCTGGGCACTGGGATAACAAAGGAGGACGTTATTCCAGTGCCAAGCACTGACCATTTCTGGTCTCTTAAATTGCAACTAATCTAAGTATTAAAAAATTTACCAAGCGAAAAAAAAGGCAAAAAAAGCCCGATGGTTAGCTAGTTACTTACATTATACTTTCAAGTATGGCGTTTTTTTATTCTAAACGCTTAATAACCGTGACTCAGCCGCTTTTAAGCCGCAACTAATCTAAATTATAAACGTTAAGAAATTTACTAAACAGAAAAAAAGGCAAAGAAACCCTAGGGTAGCTAATTATTCACTATCCATTTTTTAAGTTGGCGTTTTTTGATGTTTTAAATAGCGTATTTCAGCTTGTGTAGCTAGAAATTTGATAAAGACATGAGGTGCACATAGTGCAAAAAATTAAGCATGATTTACGCCAAATACATTAAGTTTTTTTGTCATTAATCCACTGCAGAGATTGCGAAGATAAATAAATAGCTTCAGTTTCATGATAAGGGGGCTGGCGAAGGGTGTCAAGGAAGTTTTTCGTTTCATCCAATGCGCTGCCAAAAGTTTGTTATGCAAGAGATCCCATAAATTGGGTGTCATAATAACTACACCCACATTAATTTTGGTGTACGTGACCTTGAAAGATCGTGATTCAATACTTAAATTATTAGGGTAGTAGGCAAATAATGGAGCTCAAAATGCATAATGTACAAGAAACTGAAAATTTAAAATTTGACGCTGAGGTAGGGAAAGTACTGAATATAGTGATTCATTCACTTTACACCAATAAAGACATTTTTCTGCGTGAATTAATATCAAATGCATCAGATGCATGTGATAAGTTGCGCTATGAATCTCAACTAAACCCTAATTTGCTAGATTTGAGTGACGAATTAAAAATCACTATCAGCTCCAATAAAGATAAGAACGAGCTATATATCACTGATAATGGCATTGGAATGAATAGACAGGATTTAATAGACAATCTTGGTACAATTGCAAGCTCTGGTACGCAAAAGTTCTTGGATGCGATTAAGAATAGCAAGGATTCAAGCCAAACTGTGGAGCTGATTGGGAAGTTTGGTGTTGGTTTTTACTCAAGCTTTATGGTTGCATCAGAAGTAATAGTAGAATCGAGAAAAGCTGGAGAAGAGGAGTCTTGGATCTGGCAATCCAAAGGAGATGGGGAATATTCAATCAGCAAGTCAGATAATCAAGTCCCTCGCGGAACCAAAATTACGCTCATTATGCATCCTGAAGAAAACGAGTTTTTAGATAAATTTCGTGTTGAAAATATTGTCACTACTTACTCTGATCACATAAATTTTCCTGTTGAATTTATAGACGAAGAAGGAAAAAGTGAAAAGTTAAACAGTAAGGCTGCAATTTGGACTAAGCCAAAAAATGACGTTACTCAAGAGGAGCACAACGATTTTTTCCGCAGTGTTGCTCACGTTGGCGGGGAGCCCTGGATGATATTGCATAATAAAAATGAAGGTGCAATAGAATATACAAATTTGCTTTATGTTCCTTCTATAAAACCTTTTGATTTATTCCATCCAGATAGACGTTGCTCTGTGAAGTTATATGTAAATAAAGTATTTATCACTGAAGATAACGTACAGATTATACCACAATACTTGCGTTTTCTGAAAGGCGTGGTTGATTCACCGGACTTGCCTCTTAATATCAGCAGAGAAACGCTGCAGAATAATCGTGTTGTTGAGCAGATCAGAAAATCTCTCACTAAGCGTGTGATATCAGAGCTCGGTAAAAAAGCAAAAGAGAATTTAGAGGAATATACAAAATTCTGGACCAATTTTGGTGCAGTTTTAAAGGAAGGTCTTTGTGAAGCTATGCCAACTGATGAGAGAGAAGCACTACTCTCAATTTGCAGATTTCATAGTACTGGTGATGAGAAATTAGTCAGCATTGATGACTATATAAGCAGAATGAAGCCTGAGCAGGAACATATCTATTATCTCACCGGAAATAGCCTCGATTCAGTGAAAAACAGTCCGCAACTTGAGGGATTCGTCAGTAAAGGACTAGAAGTGCTCCTATTTGTTGATCCAGTTGATGACTTTTGGACTAGTGTAATTCATGAATACAAAGATCAGAAAATCAAGTCTGTAACCCGTGCAGATGTTGATTTGGAAAAATTCTCTTCAGAAGAAGATAAGACAGATGAAGAAAATAAATCAAATGGAGAAAAAACTGAGGAAACTATACTGCAATATTTTACCACAGTGCTTGGAGATTCAGTAAAAAGCGTAAAAATTTCCAAAAAATTGACAGATAGTCCCGTATGCCTAGCGGTTGATGAAGGTGCTATGGATCTTCGCATGGAGCGTTTTTTGCGTGAACAAAAGCAGCTAAATTACCGCACGCCAAAGGTGCTTGAAATTAACACTAAGCATCCTGTAATAAAGAGTATAATGAAATCTTATGCTGAAAGTGGTGAAAACCCAACATTGGAGGACATGGTTCACTTATTGTTTTACCAAGCTTGCATCGTGGAAGGCGAAGAGATGGATGACGCGAGCAGCTTTGCTAAGAGACTGAATAATTTGCTTGGCAAGATTTCTGTTTAATGCTATACTTAGCTTAGCTGCTAGTTAGGAGGTAAAACATGTTTGGTTCCAATTTTAGAGACTTTGTATCACAAGATACAACTTCACAGGGCCAATCAAATTCTGAAAGATTAATCAAAAGTTGGCATGGTTTTGAAAAACCAGATTCTGAAGATTCAGGTATTGAAGAAGAGTTTGAAGTTTTAGATAGCGAAAGTCAAGAGATACCAGCTACTCCATGTAGCACACCCCCTGAAGATCTAAGTTTAGAGAATGCAATACTTGCAAACTTTCCTGATGGTTGTGATAGGTCGTTTACTGTAGAGTTAAAAGATGAAGATTCATATGGTATCATTCCTAAAAACTTAACTTTTGCTGAGATTATAAATATCTTAAATCAAGCTATACAAGAAGATAATTGTGAAGAATTAGACAAGGTTGTACAAAATATTGAAGATTATGAAGGCAGGTCTATTACGCTGGATAATGAAAATCTCAAAGATTTCTGTTCAAATCAACTTAATTTGGAGTTACAAAACGGAAGCAACCATCAACATATATATTCAAATGTACTATCACAATATAAATTTGATCAAGAGGGTTTCAAGTATGATTATTCAGTAAAAGAATTGGTACTATTGGCAATTGCAGCTAATGACAAGCTAGTAGAGCAATATCAGGATTTTCTTTTTGCTGAAGGAAATTTAAGTCTTTTACCTCTCCTTGTTGGTGGTCAAAAATATATTGAAGCTTTTATAGAAAAATTCCATGGTACCGATGGAGTTTATGGAAGATTAAAAGATCAAACTATACAACTTGTTGAACCTAATAAGATTGACTTTTTCTCAGTTATAGCACTAAGAAAAGAGCAAGAATTATTAAATGCAGTTTTTGTCAAATACGTTTTAAGAGATTTTGGACAGGTGTTAAAAACAAGTAAACCTGATCCTTTGTATGGTGTGCTTGAAACAGCGTCTCTGATCAAAAATGAAGAGTTCATCACGATAGTGCTAGATGCATTTGAAAAATATATTAATGAGCTAACTGAAAAAGCCTCAACAGAAGAGTTATTAAAAAAGAGCTTTGCTACCTTGTTAGAAACTGCGATAAGTCAAGAACACATATCTGTCGTTGAATACTTGTGCAAACGATACACTAATAGTGCAGATCATGCCATTTACGATGTATATGAACAAGCATTTGCAGATGATAAAGTTATTACAATACTAAGGCAACAAATCCTGAAAAACATAGGAGCTCGTGGCAGAAAAGAAATTTATGATTTAATTCTGAAAACTGCATTGGATGCTGGCAATATTGCATTTATTGAGCACCTATGCAAAGAATGTGCTGAGTGCAGCAATGATGTTATTAATTATCTTGATCATAAATCTAAAAATAACGAATTTGATAACATACACGAATCAATCCTCATTGCATTGTCTAATGTTGAATACACAAACACAGACGTTATAGTCGAGGTGCTTTTTTACACTAAAGAAATCCATCAAAACGTATCACATAATGAGCAAGTGATTAGGCCGGTCATACAGAATATACTGAAAAATGCAACACACTACTCAATAGGCCAAGAAGATTACTCCTTAGTCAAGGAAGTATGTTACTTATACACAGAAGAGGGTGCAATTAACGTAATTTTTCAAGAGGAGTGTAAGATTTTTAAATCTAGCATAGAAAAGCGCATAGAAGATCTGGAAAAGGAAAACAAATTATTGCAATCTGAAGCTTTACGTGAATATAACAGCCGTCTTCCAGGTATTGTAAATGGATTAGTTCAGACTGCTTGCATAGTGTATGATGAATACACTAAAGATCCAAAAGACAATAAACGTCAAAAGAATATTGATCTAATATTCAGTTTAATGCAAATTAGAAATATTCTGCAATTTTCTATTGATGTGCAAAAATATTCCTGTCATGAACGTCAAGATTTGTGGGATGAAATGTGCCAAACTCCTAGAACTTTTATAATACGAAAAAGAAGTAATAACGTTGCAGATGAATTAGAAATTCCAGTTATAACAAGTGACATTCTATCAGAAAATCCAGGACTTGAAAGTGCTGGCAGTAAGCAGACAGAAAAAAATATTGTGGACAGAGGAAAAAATATTATGAACAATGAAGAGGCTTCAATAGAAGAAGCTATAGGTAATAATTATGAGGAGGGTGAAATGGGTAAAAATAGTGCTAAAAAACGTAAAGAGAGCATAAAACGATCTAAAGAAGAAAAAAAGAAAAATGAACAAGAAAAAGAAGTGCAATTTAGAGAACTATATGTTGGTAAAAATGATGGCTCAAAGGTAATCACTGAAGTTGATAGTAGTAAGAGGAAACAAGCTCCTGTCCAACCTGCTGGATATGTAGAACAAGCGGGTGGTCTAGGTTCTTCGAATGATGATAATCCTTTAGATAATGGCACAAATGGTGAGAAGAATTCTACGTTTAAAACTGATGAACAAGATACAAAACCAGCACCAATACTAGAACCAGTGCCTTCAGTAGCTAACGAAAACTCTGGACAAGTGAATAATGTTCAAAGTAATGGTAGACAGTCTGATAATCAAAACAATAAAGATATACAAGATGTTAGCGCTACTATAAGTGATCAGGTAACTCCTGTGAGTAGTGATACTGAAAACAATAAAGTGGAAAAAAGTGGTGTGAGTTTACAAAGCAGCGGCTATGTGGACAATAGCACAGTATTATCCTTTGTGGATAGAGAGCGTGTTATTCATGTTGATGCGCAGGTTTCAGGGGATGTGAGTTGTCTGGTTGAAACTATTAGTGAAGATACTGATGAAGTTGCAAGTAATCAAAATGGTGTACTTTTGCTGGAAGCTCAACCTATGGTACAGAGTTATGATTCAAGTGAAAAAGGTAATACTAATTTGCAAAGTGCAGGTGATAGTAGTGTAGGTGTAGTGTCAAAGAATGGTAGTGATCAACTACCTGCCGATAATCTAGAGCAGAATAGCAAAGGGGTGGATGATAGTAGTGTATCTGTGCAGTCTATAGGTATGGTGATAAGTCAATCTAATAGTGCTTCCACTATAACTCTGGATGATCACAAGCCTCTCATGAAAGATATAGAAAATGATAATGATCCAAGTGAAGAAGATAATGATTCTCCACAGAATATCAAAAAAAGCACATTGTCTACTATAGTTGTTTCAACACTAGTCGTGGCTGCAGTAGCTTCGATAGCTATCTCTGTTTACTTAGAAATGTTAGCAGTGGGGATAGCAGTTGGAGCTTGTTGTCTGGTTGCCGCTGCAGTTATATACTGCTGTACACCTAAAAGCCAAGTTGAAAACAGCGAGGTTGAAAAACCTTTCAACACGGGGAAAGTACCTACTGCCGTACATGTATAATAAATATAGTAGTCTATCGTTTAATAATTTATTATAATTATGTTAATTATCGGTAAATAAGGACTTGGTAAAATACGAAGAAATATTCTTAAACAAAATCAAAGATATAAAAGATGAGGGGCGCTACCGTGAATTTACGCACTTTGCGTCATTGCCAGGTAGGCTCCCCCACATTATGGACTATGAAAGAAATAGGGAAGTAATCGTCTGGTGCAGTAATAACTATTTGGGAATGTCACAAAATGAGAGTGTAATTGCCGCTATCCAAAATTCATCTGTTGGTGCTGGAGGAACAAGAAATATATCTGGTACAACAAAAGAGGTTGTTGAACTTGAAAAATCCTTAGCTTGTTTGCATAAAAAAGAGGCTGCTTTAACTTTTGCTTGTGGCTACCTCGCTAACCAGACAACACTTAGCACTTTATCGTCTGTTATTCCGGGCGTAGTAATTTTTTCAGACGAGAAGAACCATTCTTCGATGATAGAAGGCATAAAATCAGGAAAAAGACCAAAACATATATTTAAACACAATGATGTTGATCACTTAGAGCAGTTGTTAAAGTCCGTAGACACAAAAACACCAAAGATAATAGCACTTGAGTCCGTATATTCAATGGATGGCGATATAGCGCCGCTTGAAGCGATATGCGATCTTGCAGATCAACATAATGCAATTACCTATTTGGATGAGGTGCATGCAGTTGGCATGTATGGTTCACGTGGTGGCGGAATTGCAGAAAGAGAAGGCCTGATGGATAGAATAACCGTTATTCAAGGTACACTATCGAAGGCTTTTGGAGTGATGGGTGGGTATATAGCGTCTTCAAAGAGCTTGGTAGATGTAATAAGAAGTTCCGCTCCAGGATTTATTTTTACCACTGCTATGTCGCCTGTTTTAGCAGCGGCAGCAAAGGCAAGCGTTGAGCACCTAAAATCGAGCAACATTGAAAGGGAAAAGCAAAAGCAAGTCGTTGAAAAAGTAAAAAACTCGCTGAGAAATGCAGGAATTAACTTCATTCCAACAGAAACTCATATAATTCCAATAATAATTGGCGACCCAGAGTTATCCAAAAAAGCATCAAAATTATTATTTGATGAGTATGGAATATACGTTCAACATATAAATTACCCGACAGTTCCAAGAGGAACTGAGCGTTTCCGTATTACCCCTACACCTTATCATACAGATGAAATGATAGAGCATTTAACAGAATCTCTTGTAAAAGTTTTCGAAAAATTGTCTATCCCTTTAGCCTGTTTATGCTATAGCTAGTACAGCCCTACGTCATACCGCGATTTATTCGCGGTATCTCAGCATGGATTCCGCTAACAAGTAGCGGAATGACGAGTTTTACGCTTATCAAATTGTAGGTAAACATAAATTACTTTAGCTATAGTTTTATATCTCCAGCAATGATTAGCCCGTTGTCTTCCGTTAGCCTTCCACCGCTTTCTTGCAGAAAAAGTCTACCGAGCAAGGCTTTATATTTGTTAACTCCAGAGTAAACTGTTCCTCTGTGCCTTCCTGCTGCAAGGTATGCAAAGCCTAAAATTGTTGAACCTATGGAGCGTACATTACTATTACCAGGCAGCAATTTATTTAATAAATTACCACTTACATCTATTAGACCCCCTTCACGGCTTTTCACTCGCATTTTTATATGACGAGATCTAAAATCCTCAAGAAAAGCACCTTTCTTTTCTTCTGCCCAAAAAGTTTCTCTAAGAGCCGGAGCATCAATTACAGCCGCCACAACTTTATTTTTATGAATGAGACAGACTGATACTGCAAAATAAACCATACAACTGGAAAAGTTCTCCCTGCCCTCTATAGGCATAATAAACCAGGTATAAGTGTCATCTTTTACTTCTTGATCAGTATCATCTTCGGAAATAAACCCATAGTCTCGTTTGTAGTCGTGCAAGCAATCGTATATGGTTTGCTTGGATTTTGAATAAGTTTTATTAATAAAGTCTGCTGATTTAACATTAGAAATTTGCAATTCATTAAAATCGCGCATAAGCTGCCTGGAAGCATTACGCACAGAATCAAGCATCACATTAATTCGTGGTGATGAGATGGACATTCTTCTTTTTACTCTTTCACTCTTTCATAATAGCTGTCATCTGGAGTATATACTACAATTTTATCCTCTTCTTTTATAAACTGAGGCACGTTAACGCGCATTCCGTTTTCCAAAATTGCAGGCTTATAAGAAGCAGTAGCAGTTTGTCCTTTAATAACAGACTCTGTTTCTTTCACAGCAAGTGTAACATAATCAGGCACATGCGCAGAAATTATTTTGTCTTGATAAGCTACAACTTTAATTTTCATGTTATCCTGTAGATAAATCTTTTTTTCTCCCAATAAATCCAAATTTATAGTGATTTGCTCGTAATTACTTGGATGCATAAGATTTACAATGTTTCCTTCAGTGAAAAGGTAAACATATTCCTCTTCATCTAAAATTGCCCTTCTGATTGTTGCATCAGAACGAAATCTTTCATAGTGTTTTGCTCCGGTTTTAATGTTTTTCATTTCAGCTTGTATGTATGCACCACCTTTACCAGGTTGAGTATGCATAATGCCTACAACCAAAAATAATCCGCCGTTATGTTCCAACACCTGACCTGGTCTGATATCGTTAGCTCTTTCTGCCATAATTACATTTTCAGTTTGATCTTACAATTATAAGTAGCTTTATATAAATATCAAAGTCTTTATTACTCAACCACTATCGGCTGAGAGCCGAAAGGTTGGATATAGCGCTGGAAGCGCGATGAGAAGCTAAAGCTACTCCAATCTTATACTAGATATAGAATGAGGCTGATGTGCATCTGTATGTTTATTGATGTACTCATTAATGACTTCATCTGTGATATGTCCGCTGGTAGCACTAAAGTATCCTCTTCCCCAAAAACGCTTTCCCCAGTACATTTTATTTAGCTCTGGAAATTCTTGTTGAACTTTGCGTGAAGACCTGCCTTTGGCTCTTTGAACAAAATCACTCACAGCTATATGAGGAGGTATTACTACGAATAAATGTAAATGATCTGATGATATTACTCCGTTTTCTATCTTAATCCCCATTTCTTCAGATACTTCTGCTATGATTGTTCGTATTCTCTCCTTCATAGCCTTAGTTAATACTCTGTACCGATATTTTGTAATCCAGACTATATGGTACCTATGATAAAATACAGTGTGTTTTCCTTTGTCATATTCCGTCATAACTATACTTTATAAAGTACAGTTATGACATTGACAAACTAAAGTTTCTCCACCTAGAAGGTGGAGGCTTGTACCATCTTATGGAAAGTCAAAAAAGAAATTCAAACAATATCCTATCGGTTACTTTCATATTGATATTGCTGAAGTTAGAACTGAGGAGGGCAAATTACATTTGTTTGTTGCTATTGATAGGACATCCAAATTTACCTATGTTGAGTTGTGTAACAGTGCTACAAAACCCATAGCTGCTGAGTTCTTACGTAATTTGATTAGAATTTTACCGTATAAAATCCATACTATTTTGACAGATAACGGTATACAATTTACAAACCAGAAGCGTCATAAGTATGCTTTCCAACATATATTTGATAGAGTTTGCGAAGAGAATGTTATTGAACATCGTTTGACAAAAGTTAGCCATCCTTGGACGAATGGGCAAGTCGAGCGTATGAATAAAACTTTAAAGGATGCTACAGTTAAGAAGTATTACTATCAATCGCACCAGCAACTTAAAGAACACCTTTATAACTTTGTTATGGCTTATAATTATGCAAAGAGACTCAAAACTCTTAAGGGTCTTACTCCTTATGAATTTATATGTTATCAGTGGACACAGTCTCCAGAATTATTTATACTAAATCCACACCATCACACTCTGGGACCATACAAGGTTGCTTTTATCAATGAGATGGCAGGTTTATGTGAGCTATTAGGAGCAGACATTGACCTTTTAGCTAACAGTATGGGAATGGACCATAGAATAGGTAAGGAATTTCTCAAAGCTGGTCCAGGATTTGGAGGATCATGTTTTCCTAAAGATTTATCGGCCTTAATAAGGCTTGCTGAAGATCACAATGTCAAGCTACAAATTTTAAATTCAGTTAAGGAATCTAACTATAATCATATAACAAACATTGCTAAAAAGGTAGAATATCTATTAAATGGAGTCCAAAATAAAAAAATAGCAATATGGGGGCTAACTTTTAAGTCTGGTACTGATGATGTAAGAAATAGCCCAGCTATAGATATTGCACAATTGTTAGTGAATAACAAGGCTAAAATCACTGCATATGACCCAATGGGGATGGATAATGCTAGGCAAGTTCTAAAGGATATAGAGTACGCGGACAATGCTATAGGGGCTGCAAGGGACGCGGAAGCCTTGTTATTATTAACAGAGTGGGGGGAATTTAAAAATCAAGATTTTGCAAGTTTAAAGAGTATTATGGCTGCACCTAATGTTTTTGATTTCCGTAATTTATTAGATAGCGAGCTGTTACTAAGATATGGTTACCATGTTTATTCCCTGGGTAAAAAATCTATCTACAAAGTTTAACTGTTGAGAAATTTTTTTTACACCGCTTTACTTAGTTTTTTTAGATCTTTGCTTGATAGTATGGAAAAGCAAACGAGTGCAACAACAGAGCAAATGGAAAAAAATGAAAACATAATACTGTTACCACAGTGCTTAACAAGTACTCCTAAGAGCACGCATGAAAATATTGAACTTGCAATATACCCAAATAATCCTGTTAAGCTTACAATTGCACATACATTATTTTGTGGAGCAATTTCTACAGCTATAACACCTGTCAGTACTTGCGTTCCAAATATAAAGAATCCTGATAAGATTGCACCAAGGTTCATAAGAATTATGTTTTGACCAAAGTTCATTGCAATAAAAGTGAGTGCTATACCCAACATGTAAAATAATGCCAGCAAGCTTCTATTTTGAAAGAAGTACATATCACTAATTCTTCCTGTTATTAAAGTTCCAAGGATTCCACCTAAATCATATACGCCTGTTATTAGTGAGGATTGTACAAGAGAAATTTGTAATTTATTCTTTAAAATTATAGGAAACCAAAAGAAGATTCCCATTTTTATAATATAAGCACAAAAAGTAGCACAACATAGAAACCATATGGAACTTGTTACCTTGATACCTATTTGAGATTTCTGCACCTTATAATAGGTAGTAAAGTTGGCACTTTCTTTGTAATATGCCTTTAATATTATATAAATTCCAAAAAGTAAGCATAAGAAACCAGAGTACAAAAATGCACTTTTTGCATTATATATTTTAATTATACTTGGTAATACAATTAAAGTAATACAAGAACCAAGTTGCTGAGATGCGCTCATAACTCCCCATGATGATGCAATTGAAGAGATGCTAGAGTTTGTAACCATAAACTTGGTAATAGCTGGCCAACCTAACCCTTGTGTCCAAGCTAATAATATTAATGTTAACAGTAATAAAGTTAGATTATTATATGATAAAGTTATACCAATGGTTAATAATCCAGTTGCAATATTGCATAGCCCAAACATAAATAATGGATTATTTTTGGAGTCCATGATTATTCCATTAACGAATTTTGATACTCCATAAAAAAAAGAAAAGCAGGCAAAAAAATAGCTTAATTTTACATGGTCAGTATCTATTAACAGTGGTAGAGCAATTGGTATACTTTGTCTTGATAAATAAAGCAGCATATATCCACAGAAGAATAGTAAATATTGAAAGAAGACAAAGTTCACACCTATTCCCAAATAGCTCTATGCAGATGCTAGCATAATACTATATTGGTATAATATTGTTTGACAAGAAGTTTGCAAACAATTAGTGGAGAAAATTACTTACTTAGTATCTTTCTTATAGCAGATACAGTAGTATTAATATCTTCATAGCTTATATCTCTATGTGTTATAGCTCTGATTTTACCTTTGATGTTAGTCATTCTAATTCCATAATTTGTCATTAGTACGTTTATTAATTCTTGAGTAGATATACAATTAGTACGTAATGAAAAATACGCTATATTAGTTTTATACAGGTCGATATCAATTATAACTTGATCTATGGAGTCTAGGCCTTCTATAAGGTGCTGCATCTTTTTATGATCTTCCTCTAAACAATTTACATTATTACGTAGAGCATATAAACATGCAGCTGAAATAATGCCAGCTTGGTGCATACCTCCGCCAATTTGAAACTTATAGTACCAAGCTTTTTCAATAAACTCTTCACTTCCAAGCAATATTGCGCCCATTGGAGCACCTAATCCTTTACTAAAATCAATGAATACCGAATCAAAATAACTTGCATACTCCTTTGGAGATATTTTAGTATGAGCACAAGCGTTGAACAGTCTTGCTCCATCTAAATGAGTGAATACGTCATTCTCTTTGCAGAGACTTGAGATCTCTTGAATATATTCTAAAGGCCACACAGCTCCACCACCAAAATTTGTCGTTTGTTCAATAGAAACAAGCCCAACTCTCGGAATATTTCTTAAACTAGGACGAGTAATAAACTCAACAATTTGCTCTCCAGTAAATATTCCTCTCGTACCTTTGATGGGCAAAGGAGTGGCATGTGCCTGGGCTGCGATCAAGCCAGATTGTACTATGAGCGGATGTGAAGTTTCATCAAGCAGCAAGTAATCACCAGGTCTTTGAATGTGTACTTTATAAGCAATTACATTGGACATCGTTCCTGAAATCAAAAAGATTCCTGCAGGTTTACCTAATATTTTACATGCGGTTGCCACTAATTCGTTTACAGTTGGATCTTCACATGCAGCTTCGTTTCCAACTTTTGCTTTAGCCATTGCTTCCCTCATTTCAACTGAAGGGTCAGTGTTTGAATCGCTAAAGAAATCTATTTTTATTCTCATATTAAATTTAATACAACCTCCTTTATAATTTCAGCAGCTTTCATGATGTCTGTTTCCTTTATGCCAAGGTGGGTAACTGCTCTTATATGAGACTCGAGCCAAGGAAAAAGCAATAAACCATAGGTTTGGCATTTACTCAAGAAAACCTCATTAGTTACATTTAGTGCTTTTATACTAAAGCTTACTATATTAGTTTCTGGATAAGGTAGTATCAGTTTTATGTGTGGAATTTCTTTAATCTTATCTGCAAACAATTTAGCTAGCTTATTATCTTCTTTAAGCCTAGAGATATTATTCTGTAGTACATATTTTGCTGCATTAGCACAATACCCTATCTGATGATAACCACTACCTAGCCAAACCTGTAGCTTTTTAGCCCTTTCAATTATCTCTCTTTTACCCATAAGCATTGAACCAAAAGGAGCACCAAGTCCTTTAGTAAAAGAAAAGCTCATTGTATCCACATATTTAGCATAATCTGCTAAAGCAATATTTGTTTCGATATGAGCATTAAATATTCTTGCACCGTCTAAATGAAGATTTACATTGTGAGCTTTTAAAAAGTGATATAACTCGACTTGTTTTTCAAAAGGATAAATTTTACCATTAAACCCATTTATACTATTTTCTATAGAAACAAGACTCACCTGAGCAAAAATTTTATACCTCGGCTTAGAATTAATAGCATATTCTACTTCATCAACATCTAAGATTCCGCTATTATTTCTAATACAATTAAATACGATATTATTTACTTTTGCATTGCCTGCGCTATCGAAAAAATTAACGTGATAATTATAATGAGTTATTAGTTCATCACCAGGACTTGTTTGACTGGCAACGGCTAATCTATTTGCAAGCATACCGCTGGTTACAAATAATGCTTCTTCTACTTTGAATAATTGTTTGCAATATTCTGATAAGTCATTACAGCTTTTGTCTTCACCATAAGCAAAATCTCCAACAGTTGCATTACTTATTGCATGTATAACGTTGGAGCTCTGCAGAGTTGTAGTGTCACTTCTCAGATCAATAATTTTTTCCATCTTATTTCTTGCCATTCAAACAACCAATTTGAGCATTCCAAAGTTCTTTATAAAGACCGTGTTTAGAAACTAGTTCAGCGTGTTTACCATCTTGGACAATTTTTCCTTTGTTAAATACTAGAATTCGGTCCATGTGTAAAAGTGTAGAAATACGGTGTGCTATAGTAATCGTAGTTTTATTTTGCATCAGTTTAAATAAACTCATTTGAATTGTTTTTTCTGTTATAGAATCTAACTGACTAGTTGGTTCATCGAGAAATAGTATTGGAGCGTTTTTTAAAAATGCCCTTGCTATTATTATTCTTTGTCTTTCTCCTCCAGATAGCTTGATGCCTTTTTCTCCGACTGTAGTTCCATATTGATCTGGTAGAGTCATAATGAAATCGTGAATACCAGCCAGCTTTGCAGCTCTCATTATTTCTTCGATAGTAGATTGAAGTTTACCATATATGATGTTTGCTAAAATAGTATCATGAAATAACAATGGGTCTTGAGGTATTACAGATATTTGTTGCCTCAAAGAACTCTGTGTAACTTCTGATACTATTTGATTATCAATCTCTATATTACCTTTTTTAACATCAAATAGCCTTAGGATTAAGTTTATAAAAGTAGATTTACCACCTCCAGAAT
>NZ_QESS01000001.1:81678-98591 GCF_009012935.1 Wolbachia endosymbiont of Nasonia oneida
GAATTATTTATACTAAATCCACACCATCACACTCTGGGACCATACATACCTTCAGTTTCATGATAAGGGGGCTGGCGAAGGGTGTCAAGCAAGTTTTTTCGTTTCTATTTCCAATAAAAGTTTGTTATATGGTTATGCAAGAAGTCTATTATAAATGAAATGAATGTGAAAAATATCTTGTTAGCACTTTTAGTACAAATGATATTCAGTTTGCCGCTATTTGCAGCTGATCCTGTTTTGCTCAACTGCATTAAAACTCCGGAAATATATGACCTTGATGCAAGGCCAAAAAATTTTAGCTCTTCAAACAATTTAAGAAGGAAACCTGGTTCTCCAAATAGTGCAATAGGGGAATTAATACACATAGTGGGTAGAATTACTGATATAAACTGCTTACCAATACAAAATGCTGTAGTTTCTATATGGCACGCGAATTCACGCGGCGTGAACCATTACGATAAGAATATAGAGGATGATCTGAATTTTGCTGGATCAGGAAGGTTTGTAGTGAATAATCTTGGCTATTATAATTTTATTACGATAGCACCTGGTAAAATTGGTGATAGAGCTCCACATATCAACTTTCTAGTTCAACATCCGGATTTTCCAGAATTCACAACGCAAATGTTTTTTGCTGACCATAATTGCGATAATTGCGCTGATCCTGTTCTTGAAGATTTTGTTAGTAATGGGCTTGCAAGCCTTCTCATAACACCATTTACTTACAGTGATCAGGTCATAAAAACCTATACGTTTAACATTACCTTGGGCGGATATAATAAGTTCTCTAATAAAAGATAAAAAACCTTGCATGTAAGGGAGTCCATAGTAAACTTAAGTGTTATTGTACTTAGGATGTATATGAAAAATATCTTACTGATGTTTTTGCTATGTTTTATGTACAGTTTACAATTATTTGCAACGGAGATACCAGCAATGAAAATAACAATTTCTAAAATTTCGCCCGATTTTAAAACAATAGTAATGGGTTTATTTGAAGACAACGAAACCGTAAATGATGGCGGAGTTTTGCAAGGAAAACAGGTCATAGATAATATAAAGCAATTTAGCGATTTCAATGGAAGTTTTGGTGAATTTTTCTCTACTGCTTTGCCAGAAGAAAAAAATGTTATAGTTGTTGGACTGGGTAAGAAGGATGAATGGAATGAAAATAAAGAATTAAATATTGGTGGTAAAATATATTGTGAGCTAAGCAGATTAAAAATTAAAAAAGCAGCGGTTTTAATCGAAGGTAGTGCAGCAAATGTTGCATATGGTGCGTTTCTGCGTAGTTTTAAGTTTGATAAGTATAAAACTAAAAAGGATGAGAAAATTACAGAGGTAGAGGAGATTACCGTATTAGTAAAAGATGAACAATTAAGTAATGCTGAAAGATCATTTGAGCACTTAAGGCAAGAAGGTGAGAGTATATTCCTTGCGCGCTCTTTTATAACAGAGCCTCCTAACATTCTATATCCAGAATCCTATGCTAATCATATAAAAAAAGAACTTACTAAGCTTGGCCTTGAAATCGAGGTGCTTGATAAAAAGCAGATGGAAGAGAAAAAAATGGGAGCCTTGCTTGGAGTTGCACAAGGAAGTAGTAAAGAACCAAAATTAGTAGTGATAAAATGGAATGGAGCTTCTAAAGAACAAAAGCCTATAGCTTTTGTTGGTAAAGGTATAACGTTTGACACTGGTGGAGTATCACTCAAACCTTCACGTGGTATGGAGTCGATGAAATATGACATGGCAGGCTCTGCTACTGTGGTTGGGGTGATGCATGCTTTAGCAGGACGAAAAGCAAAAGTAAATGCAATTGGCGTGGTCGCACTTGCAGAAAATGCAGTGGGTGGTAATGCTCAAAGACCAAGTGATGTAGTAACTTCAATGTCTGGACAAACAATAGAAGTGTTGAACACCGATGCAGAAGGAAGGCTCATACTTGCAGATGCTTTATGGTATACGCAAGATAGATTCTCACCAAAATTTATGATTGATCTTGCAACTTTAACTGGTGCTATAGTGGTTGCACTTGGAAATAACGAATATGCTGGTCTTTTTTCAAATAATGATGAATTAGCAAACCGTCTGATTGATGCAGGAAATGAAGTAAATGAGAAGTTATGGCGTTTTCCTATGAATGAAACTTATGACAAAATTATTGATTCACCGATTGCTGATGTTCAAAACATCGCTCCTGCAGGCTCTGGTGGAGATAGCATAATGGCTGCACAGTTTTTACAGCGTTTTGTGAATGAAACTTGCTGGGCACATTTAGATATCGCAGGCACTGCTTGGCACGAGAAAGATACTGACATTTGTCCAAGAGGAGCAGTAGGTTTTGGTGTAAGGTTACTTAATAAGTTGGTTGAGAAGTACTACGAAGCCAATGATTAAAGGTCTTTATACTGGATTTATGGCTTAGCTACATGAACGTTTATTTTCGAGGCGCAGCAAATGAAAGTAGCTGATACATATTTCTTTTTTTCTGGATTCCAGTGTCAGCTACTTTCATGACACCCTGACAACCGTCATCCCGCTACTTGTTAGCGGCTGAGATACCGCGAATGAATCGCGGTATGACGGTTCGTGGCGGCGTGACGATAAGCTCGTCATCCCGCTGCTTGTTAGCGGGATCTAGAGATACCGCGGCGGTATGACGTAGGACTGCTGTCATCCCAGTGCTCCTTTTTTTGTCATCCAAGTAGCCTCCTATGGTGTCATCCCAGTGCCCAGACACTGGGATCCAGTTGAGCTATTTCAACAAAAATACTGCATTTTGAGATGAACGTTTATTTTCACCAGATTATTTACAAGTATAACAATTAAAGTCTGGATTCCAGTGTCAAGCACTGGAATGACACCGTCTTGGATGGAAACCAGTGTTGGCTACTCGGATGACATCATAGGGGCGCTGGGATGACACCCTGACAATCGTCATCCCGCTGCTTGTTAGCGGCTAAGAGATACCGCGGCGGCATGACGTAGGGAAACCGTTTTTTGGGTTAGCTATAACAGTAGTCAGGAAACAATAGCTTAAAAAGAGACTTAGTGTTAAATTTCTAATAGATTACTTATAAAAATAAATCTTATGGAAAGCAGAGCTAAGGCTTGGTTCATTTGGCTGATTAGTAACTTGGTTGTTATATTCAGCAACATGCAGATAATTTATACCTTTATAAGTGTAAATCTCGAAAAGGAACTTGGACTTAAAATCGCGCAAGTTGCACTGGCTAATTCAGCATATACTTGGACTTTCGCCATCTTACAATTTTTTAGTGGAGCAACGTTTAATGTTTTTTCCAGTAAAAAAATTTATTTTTTCTCGTTATCAACTATGATCTTGGGGTTTTTTGTCCTTATTAATAGTGACAATTTCTCCCATTTGATTTTGTCTCAAGTGTTGATTGCAACTGGAGCATCATTTGGTTTTATTGGTGCTGCTCACACAAGTAGCATATGTTTTTCCGCTGCCCAATTTGGACTAATGTTTTCACTAGTGCAGACAATTTCAAGCCTTTCTGCTTTGGTAATTCAAATACTGTTCTCTAACTTGCTTGCCGAAGATGCATATTGGAAAAATCTGATTGTATGCATAATACTATTTGGTGTGTTGATATTTGTACTTACGCTTTTTTGTCCAAACACACTTCCAGAAAGCAGCTCAGAAAAGCGCACAATAAAAAGCTCTATGAAGACAGTAATGTGCTCTATATTAACAGTGCTAAAATTAAGAGATATCTGGATAACTTCAGTGGTGGGTGCTATTACTTTTGGAACATTTTTAGCACTTAATACCTTGTGGGCTCTAAGGTTACTGGGCAACTCAGAACTCAATGCAATGGAGTCAGGTATAGCAACTGCAATACTATGGCTTGGTCTTGCAGTTGGTGCTCCAATTGCAGATCGAATCTCAAACTTATTTAAAAATAGGAAACATGTAATTTCTGCTTTTGCTTTATTGCAAGGCGTCTCAATTATTATTTTACTATACAGCCATTTAACAGTCCACGTTGTGTACTTTTGTATGTTAATGTTCGGGTTTTTTGCGGGAGGACATATGCTTAATTTTACTGTCGGCAGCGAGATTGTGAAACGAAAATACATCAGCACATCATCATCCATTATCAATGGATTTATGTTTATTGGCAGTGGAGTTATAGTGTCAATGTTAGCACTTTTTACAGATCATAAAATGGCACTTTTTGCAATATTTGCGATATTGATAGTTGCCGGTATTTTAAATTATGCAACAAAAGAGACATACTCTAAAAAATAAAGTAGCTGAATCTCGAGTCGATTGCTATATTATATTTACGTATTGTAATATTTATCAATAATGGATCACGTTACAACAAAAGACACAACAGTAACTAAGGCAACGATAGCTGGAGATATAAACCAAGAAATAGGATTATCAAAGGAAGACTCTGTTTCGATAATAGATGATATATTGGACGAAATAAAGACAAGCTTGGTAAAGGATGGAATAGTAAAAATATCGTCATTTGGAACATTCTTGGTTAAGAAAAAGAAGGAAAGACCAGGAAATATACCAAATACATCGGAGAAAGTGATGATTCAGGCAAGAAATTTAGTTTCTTTTAGGCCTTCAAAAATTATAAAAAAATCAATCAATAATTAATGAACAAGGAAAAATTATTTTATACGATTGGGGAAGTAGCTGAAGAGCTACATTTGGAACAGCATGTTTTGAGATTTTGGGAAGGTCAATTTCATCAAATTAAGCCTACAAAGCGTAAAGGAAGAAGGCTATATGATCGCAAGTGTATAGAGGCCATAAAGAAAGTAAAATACATGCTATATGATAAAGGATATACAATAAAAGGAGTGCAAAAAGAATTTGGTAATGATATAAAAGTCACAAAGAATTTGTTGCAAGAACTCACCGATTTGAGGGACTATTTAACTAGTAAAATAAATAACGAGGAAAGTAACAAGCAGGCGTGAAACACTACGTCTCGCTAAAATTTTGGAGTTTTGTGAGAGTTTAAAATGTGGCATATAGCCTCATTTCTTATGTTATTAGCAATATTAATAGGCTGTGGCCTGCAAAAACCTGCACCTGTGCTGCTTAAAGGCGAAGAATTTTACGGAAAAAGAGATCTGGAATATACAAGAGAGTACCATTTAATTAGGGAGCCTTCAGTGCAAAAAGAAAGTAGAAAAGCCATCATAAATAGGATATACAAAGATAACAATAATACACAAAATGTGGGGGTAAATTGTAAATTTGTAATGCCAGTTAAAGGTTCAGCTACCTCTTCTGATGAAATGTGTAAGGATGGCATAAAAATTGCTGCTCAAAATGGAACGAACGTAGTTTCCTCTGCACCAGGCAAAGTGATATATGTAGGCAAAGGGCTGAGATGGTATGGGAATTTAATTATAGTGGAACACAAAGATAATTACATGACTGTGTACTCCTATTTAAAAAACATACATGTTGAAATTGGCGATAAAGTAAAGCAAGGTCAAGTAATTGGATCTGCAGGTAAATCAAGCACACAAGATAAAGATCCACAGATGTGTTTCACAATACGACATAATGGCCAAGCGGTTGATCCTTTGATGCATATGAACTGTAATTGAATTTGGATTTATATGAAATATGATTTTAAAAGTGTTGAAAAATTTTATCAAGATAAATGGGATTTTTCTGTAAGCAAGAGTGGTAAACAAGAAAAGTGTTACGTGTTGGAAATGTTTCCATATCCATCTGGTAAAATTCATATGGGACACTTACGTAACTATGCAATAGGGGATGTGATAGCGCGTTACAAGAGAGCTAATGGATTTGAGGTTTTGCATCCAATTGGCTGGGATGCGTTTGGATTACCAGCTGAGAATGCAGCAAGGGATAACAATATTAGCCCCGAAACATGGACAAAAGAGAATATAGATAATATGCGTACACAGTTGAAATCTATAGGTCTTTCTTATAATTGGGAGCGTGAACTCTCCACATGTGAGCCTGATTATTACAAACACGAACAAAAATTTTTCCTGGATTTTTTAAAGCATGGGCTTGCCTATCGAAAAGAATCATGGGTTAACTGGGATCCAGTGGACCAAACAGTGCTTGCAAATGAACAGGTGGTTGATGGAAAAGGATGGCGATCAGGTGCAGTTGTTGAAAAACGTAAGTTGTCCCAATGGTTTTTAAAGATTACTGATTTCGCTGAAGATTTACTCAAGTGCCTGCAAAGTTTGAAAAATTGGCCAGAAAAAGTCAAAACAATGCAGGAGCGTTGGATAGGAAAATCTGAAGGAGCAACTATAGAGTTTGAAGTAGTTGGCCTGAATAAGAAATTAAAAGTTTTTACAACTTATCCTCATACTTTGTTTGGGGCTTCTTTTTGTGCAGTGGCAGCAGAGCACCCTATTGTGCAGGATTTAAAGAATGGTTCTTCTGTTGTCATCCCAGTGCTTGACACTGGGATCCAGGAAATAAAATCGAAAAGAGAGAACGATGAAAAAATAGGAGTTTACACCGGATTAAACGTCAAACATCCATTTCTTGATAAGGAATTGCCGCTTTACATAGCGAATTTTGTGTTGATGGAATATGGGGAAGGCGCGATTTTTGGTTGCCCTGCACATGATCAGCGTGACTTTGAATTTGCACAGAAATATAATTTGCCGATAATTCCCGTTATTTCTTCAGCCCACTTAGGTGTCATTCCAGCGCGTGACCAGAATTCTTACAATGGATCCCAGTGTCAAGCTACTCAGATGACAAAGGAGGCGTATACTGGAGACGGGACAATGTTTAACTCCGAATTCTTAAACGGATTAATGGTTAGTGAAGCAAAGGAAGCCATAGTTAAAAAATTTGAAGAAAAAAAAATAGGCAAAAAAACAATAAACTATCGTTTGTACGATTGGGGAGTTTCAAGGCAGCGTTATTGGGGATGCCCTATACCTATCATATATTGCAAAGATTGCGGAACTGTTCCAGTGCCAGAAAAAGACCTTCCTGTAGTTCTACCAATAGATGTAGAATTTACAAGTGGTGGCAATCCGCTGGATAAGCACCCAACTTGGAAATTTGTTGATTGTCCAAAGTGCGGAAAGCAAGCAGAGCGTGAAACTGATACATTCGACACCTTTTTTGAATCTTCCTGGTATTTTGCTGCATTCTGTAGTGAAGATAAATCAATAGACAAAGATGCATGTAATCGTTTTATGCCTGTTGATTATTATATAGGTGGGATAGAACATGCAATTCTGCATTTGCTTTATTCAAGATTTTTCTGCCGTGCTTTAACCAAATGTGGCTATTTTGATATTAAAGAGCCTTTCTCTACTTTAATCACTCAAGGAATGGTCTGCCATGCAACTTATAAAGACGAAAATGGTAAGTGGCTATTTCCCGCAGAAGCAAAAGAATTAATAGCGCGAGGTGCAAAAGTTCAAGTGGGCAAAGTTGAAAAAATGAGCAAATCGAAAAAGAATACAGTTGACCCAAACTTTATCATAGAAAAGTATGGTGCTGATACTGCTCGCTTGTTTGTGTTGTCCGACACTCCTCCGGAGAAAGATATGGAATGGTCCGATGATGGCGTGGAAGGTTGTTCTCGTTATGTAAATAAATTGTGGCGTATGGTCATGCAGCTAAGACCTGTAAATATACACTATGATAATGAAAATGTTACGGGTGGACTTCTAGAGTACAGAAAAAAAATTCATAAACTCTTACACGGACTTACAGATGACTTGGAAAACTGCAGATTAAACTGTGTAGTGGCAAAATTTCGTGAGATGACGAATTTAATAGCTGAAATAGACGTAAAAACTGGAAAATCTCTTATTGATGAAGGTATATGTATATTAATCAGAGTAATCGAACCATTCATACCACATCTAGCTGAAAGCCTATGGCAAGAAATAGGAGGTCAACCTTGGCCAAGAGCTGATGAATCATTATTAGTTGACGATACGGTAACTATAGCAGTGCAAATCAATGGAAAATTACGTACAACAATCAAGGTGGCAATTAACTTACCTCAAGAAGAATTGAAGAAAATAGCGATAGACTCTGTGTCCAGTAAGATCGATCAAAGCAAAGTTCGCACTGTATATGCTGTACCAAATAAGATAGTAAATATAGTTATATAAAAGACCTGAGTAGTACGTTTTATATAATCTGATTTTATGGCTATACTTTTTTTGACATGTAGTTATATCTTTTTTAATATAAAGGATATATACTTATGCATTATATATTTTTTTGTATGAGGAGTTATATGAAAATAAAGAGATTGTGCGTTTTGGCTGTGTTGCTTACTTCATCTCTAGCAGGTGCAGCTAGTAATAGTGCAAGTAAGTCAGAAGATAAGTATAGCTCTTTTTACAATAATCCGAACAGACCGTAATATGCTACTGGCCTGCTATAGCCATAAACACATATCTTATCGCATTCGGACTATTATAAGAAAGGCTATACTATGCAGGTTTAAACTTTGGTGCTGGTTGGGGTGGTGGCTTTAAAATGAAACCTGGTGTTGTTCTTGGTTACCATTATGACCAAAACTCTAAATTTGAACTTGAGGTTCTCAGTAATATTAAGTCATTAAAGAGCATAGGAGCTAGCTTATTGGCAAACTACCGCTTCTATCCTGACCTTGATATTGATCCCGTTAAACTATATGTCAGCGGAGGTTTAGGAGGATATCTCCAAATAACACCTTTTGGCTTTGGTGTTAGTGATACAGTTGATGGTGATGGCGATAGTTCACAAGAAGAAAAAGAAAAGGAAGAAGAAACACAAGGTGCTCCAGAATCAGGTGGTGAAGCTGCTGGTTCATCTGTAGTAGATAAAATACTGAGTTCTATTTCCTATAAACTAAAGTTAGGTGTTGATTATGAAATTACTCCGCAGATAATTGGTGCAGTTGGTATGACCATGGGTGGGCAACTAAGTGGTATAAAAGCAAAACAAATACCAGATGTAACTCTAGAGATAGGGGTACGTTATAATTTTTAATGCTGCTACTTAGTTCATAAAGGTAGAGACGATGTTGAGGATGAAATAAACAGCATTAAAAAAAATCCGAAAACGTATTTTCGAATATGGTTTTGAACGCTAGCTATAGATTAGAAAAATAACAAGAAAAAGGGTAAACATACTGTAATTGCTGTTGAATGATGGAGTCCATTATTTTAGCACGAAGTAACGAATTCAGTAGAATAAGTTCTTCAAAAATAATTTAAACTTTTATTAGTAGGAGCAGTCTCATGGAATATTATAGCGATCTCACTAAAAGAAACTTTTATAAGTATCGTTGATGAGAAAGGAAAAATTGTTAAGGAAGAAGTTGTTGCAAGAGAAAGTAAGGCAATAGCTGAATTTTTTCTTGGTCAAGGCAAAAATGACCTTACCCAGAAAAAGTGGAGAGAAAGTTTGGAATGTTTTTTACAAAAAGAATGATGCATCAAATTGTTCTGGAATGCAATAGTTATAGCATTTCTCATAATAGTCCGAACAGGTCATAGGAAGGCAGAATCAACAGCACGACGAAAGGATTCGAATAGAGGAATGTTTTTCCTGGCTCTGTTTTTTATAGCAAACCAATGATGCTCAATTTTGTTGAAATCTGGAGAATAAGGCGGCAGATACAAAATTTCTGCACCAACCCCTTTAGCAAGCTCGATAATCTTATCAGACTTATGAAAAGTAGCATTGTCAAGAATGACAGTCTGTCCAGGTTCCAAGATCGGTGTCAAAAATTGCTCAAACCATCCATTAAAAACATCCATATTACAGTGGCCTTCAAAGGTTAACGGAACAACTATCTTTCTTTCACTTAAGGCTGCAACCATACTGATTCGTTGAGTTTTCTTTCCAGATTTTAAGGCATAAAACCGCTGTCCTTTCTGGCAATATCCGTAGGGGTAGTCTTCGGTGTTATCAATGCCAGACTCATCTATATACACTAAGTTTTTAGGTTCTTTTATCGCTATAATTTTCAAAAATTCAGCACGTTTTTCTTCGTTTCTTTCCTTGTATCCATATGTCTTTTTTTGCGCGTAAATCCAATTTTTTTAAGGGCTCGATAGATCGTTTGGATACTAACGTTGTTCCAAAGTTTAGCCATTTCCGATAGAGTCTTTCCTCCGTGTTCTCTGGCAAATTTGGCAAAGGTATCCCAGTCGGTAATTTTGTGATTGTAACCCCCATTTCCAAGTTTTTTTGATTGAAAGTCTCCTGTTTCTTTTCTTCTTTGCTGCCACTCCCATAAAGTAGTTCGTCCAATCTTAAATCTTGCTGCCACTGTTTCTCTGCTTTCTCCTTCGTCTAGCGCTTCCATTGCTTTTTTTCTTAAATCATAACTATATGCTGCTGGCATTCAACCTCCTTATCATCATCTACCCTTATCCTATCACATCCGGACTTTTATGGAAAGAGCTATATAAGTGGACCACAAGAAAAATAAGCAGTAGAGAATCAGCAAATAAAGAGTTATTAGCAGATATTCAAAAAATATATCAAGCTTCTAAATGTAGATATGGAGCTCCTAAAATTCATGCTGAATTAAAGGCTTTGGGTAAAAGTTGCAACTTAAAAACAGTGCAAAGTATTATGCAGAAAAATGGTATTCAGGCTATATTGAGAAGAAAATTTAAAATTAAGAAACAACAAACGGACAGTAGCTCCCAATATATTAGACCAAAACTTTATTGTCGATCAACCAAATAAAGTATGGGATTACTTATATAAAAACCAAAGAAGGATGGCTATATTTGGCAACAATAATCGATCTATATTCACGCATGGTAGTTAATGAGCAGTTCAATAAATAAACAATTGGTTATGGACTCTTTATTAATGGCCATTAATAGGCGTAAACCTGTTAAAAATCTACTGCTGCACAGTGACCAAGGTTCACAATATACTGCGCAAGGGTATCAATATCTCTTAGCTGTAAAGAATATAGATGAGTAATAAAGGCTGTTGTTACGACAATTCTGTTGCAGAAAGCTTCTTTAGCTCATTGAAAAGAGAAATACTTATTGATACTTCACAACACTCTGCTCAACAAACTAGAACTGCAATATTTGAATACATAGAAATTTTTTATAACAAACAACGTCACTATTAACTATTGCATTCCAGAACAATTTGATGCATCATTCTTTTTGTAAAAAACATTCCAAACTTTCTCTCCACTTTTTCTGGGTAAGGTCAGTTGGATTTTCACCAACTGTATTCTAAACGCTTACTTGGCGCACCCATAACAAAATGCCTGAAAAACGTTAATAATTATATACTATTATTAATAATTATTCAACCATATTTTAAGCTTACAATTTTGAGCTTAACTGACGCTTATGGATAGGGGCAACTCTATCACCCTGTGTTATGTTTATTTTCTAACGGACGCTGATTTTTGTATCGTAATTTCTTGCTATAAATTGGTTATATAAGAGCTGGCTTCTAAAATTTTATAACCCTAATTTGAATTAACAGACAGTAGAATCGAAAGATTATTACAAGGAGAAATCTACACAGATCGACCCTTTTGTGAATCTGCGTTTCTGCTTTCTTCAACTTGTTTTGCAAAAGATGTTTCCGGTTTCTGAAGTGGCTTAGCAATTTCACGCACAACGGCAATAACTGCTGTTAAAAACGTTTTTAACAATGCACCTAAAGCTCCACCAACTGCTTCCCTGCCATGTATATGAGCTTGCTTTTCGTTACCGTCAGCAGTTTCCCCTGCCCTCCTTCTTGGATCCATCCTATGAGCAATCACCGAAAACAACACTCCCCTGATTGAAGACTTCACTTTTTCCTTTGCTTCGTGGACATCCCCATCTTTTGCTGTTTCATGTCCATGACTTAAGTGTTTAGCGTTCATTAGCTCCTTTTGTTGCTGGGCAAACATGCTACTTAATACTTCTTCTATCACTTGCTTTCTTCTCTTTTCTCTAACTCTTTTCATAGATTCTGATTTATCGCGAGTGTGTTTGGTAGTTTCAAATTCTGCATCAATATCTTCGGACGCAGCCTGACTATATAAAGTCTCTATGAGCCTGTCTATGCTTCGCTTTATTTGCATAGTCCTTTCGTAACTATCCGAATTATCAATTCCTTCGTCGATCTGATTTAGAATATCCTCAAAAACTTTCAAATAGTCTTGAATATACTGTATTATGTATTGCTTATCTTCCTCTTTATGTTGTTCTTCTTGATTTTGCTGATTTTCATTTTCTAAACTTTTCTCTCTTTTATCATCGTTATTTTCTTCAATATCATCACCGTCTTCCTCGAAAAGGTCTTTGTCGTTCATGATTTTTTTTAATTTAGTTAAAATTCTCACCAGTTACTATTGTATATGAAAAAATTAAATTAACATTAATGAAAAGCGTTTACAACTTCAGCACTAGTTAAAACTACAGTAAAGCTGTCAAAAGTAACAGGATCATAATACCTCTCATACAATTCAACTGAACACCTAAGCCTTATCTTTTCCTTAGCATTAAAACTAATTTCATAATCATTATTAGAGTTTAGCATAGCAGAATTACGTAATAATTCATCAGCTAATACAGAGTCTAAAATTCCATTAATTTTTATCGTAATATGTCTGCTTCCAGCAGAATCCAATACTTTCCTCCAGCCAAAAGAAGAAATATCTCTCACCTCTTCTCTGTTATTACGCAAAGTAAACCTTAGGTTTCGTATATTATTTAACACAATAAAATTATTGTCATGATCTTTAATTTTTAGCTGTAATTTGCTCATTATCACCTCCTTTTATTAAAATATCAAAATTAATTGTTGAATGTAAAATTTCATCGTGCTGATCCATAGCACAATTACTTTCTAAAATGGCCTCATTATTAAAACCTTCAATGCTCTTAAGTATCAAGTTAATATGCCTTATAATGGCAAACATACTGTCTATATGATAAGTATATATGTCGCATGAAAATCTTGCCTTTGTAGCAAAATTGGACAGCATATGCAGGTTGCTATAATTCACTGCACGCAATCTCAAGTAAGGAATGGTGACCTGTTTAGGTAAGTAGTCATAAATGTTAGTAACATATTTTCTTAAATCAGAATTTGCTTTTAGTGCTTCATAAATGCTATTGTACAACTCGTTTATAGCTTGAATTTTTTTCATGATTAACCCTCAAAAGATATATAGAAACTCGTCATCCCGCTGCTTGTTAGCGGGATCTATCCGTAACGGTATGACGTAGTAGCCCAGTTTGGATGACAAGAAAGAGCTACAACACAACCTTTGGTTCGCGAAACGGAGAATATACCTTCTTCACTTCAGACAAATGGCTACTTACCTCCGATTCACGATTTTTGTAAAGAGCAGAAACATGCCGCATAATACCTAGTTTTATCTGCTCAGGAACATTGTCATAACCAGCTTCGTATACAACATCAACTCTTATTGCATTCAAACAATTGAAAAACTCAACGTAGCCCCCTACATCACTAAAATAATACTTAAGTGTTCTCTTCTCTTGATTTTTAGACATCATTGCAGTAGCCAATACTATCTTACTCACAGGGCCATAGCTTAAATAGATCCTACGAGGTACATAATCTTCATATGAAACTTGCCATGTTTGCTTTACTAGTGACTTTTCCATATGCCACTCAGCATAATCAGTAGCCATAAAAATTAGATCTGAAATCAACTTATCATCCTGGTCGTTCTCAATGCGTAAAAAAGATTTAACCTCTTCTAAAGTAACCGGAAAAGATTTAAGCTTAGATTTACGTTGCACAGATATTCTTGGTGAAGTAGATCTTATTGACATAATAACCCTCCTTTTTGATATAGCTAGAATAAGTAAGGTTTACCTCGTGACAGCGTGGGGCAAATCTTACTTACTTTAGCTATACAGCTTGCATTCAACATTAAGTTAGATTGGCGCAGCAACAACTCTGAGTGCTTTATCGTATGAATATATTAAGAAGAGAACGTATTAAAGCTGTTTCTCCTTTTTTGTTGATAAAATTTGAACTTATAGCATATTCAACTAGGCTAGATTTTAGTAGATTGACATTTTGAGAATGAATATTATTGAAGGTGGAGTTTAACTCTTTAGCAAGCAGACTGCGAAATTTTTGCACACTGTCATATGCGATATTTTCAAGTTCATGTGCAAATTTATCTTGAGCTATAGTTGTTATATCTTCAATTTCCTTATTAAACTCCTCCAGCTTTTTTCCATTACTCTTAGAGTTTTTCGTAAAAGTTTTCATATTAATTAAACTCAACTACTTTTATGATTATAACTGTAATAAAAAAACTACCAAAGTAAAAAATTCACACTACTGTGTAACTTGCAAATACTTTTTACTATAGCTAAAGTGGCTTAGGTTTACCTACAATTTGAAAAACAACAAATTCGTCATCCCGCTGCTTGTTAGCGGGATCTATGCTAAGAGATACCGTGACGGTATGACGGTTCGCGGCGGTATGACGTAGGACTGCTGGGAAACCTTTATTGGGTTAGTTATAGATTCCAGTGTCAGCTACTTGCATCTGCAAATTGCAATGTTCGTACAACTGTGGGTGCTAAGTTTTACAAACACCATGTTGCGCTGAACCTTGAATATCCACTTCTTTCAATTCAGTGGTAGGTTTCGTTGATATTGCATATGTAACGCCGCTAGCTATCAATGCAGATGTTACAAAAACTACAATTATTGGTAGAACAGACAAGTCGAAAGCAATACTGAGAGTAGCACCTACTGTTAACATAGTTACAAGATTCACAGAAGCAACTTTTAAGAAACTCATTTGTCTTTTTCCTGCTTTTTCTAGCGACACTTCATTTGTTTTAGTTTTTGTTTTGCCTAGTTCACCCTTAAGTGTTGTGTTTTCACTTTCTAGATCTTGTATTTCTTGTCTTAGTGATTCATTCTCTTTATTGAATTCTTTCAACTTAGTCCCATATCCAGCTATACAACTTTTTGATTCTTCTAGTTCTTTTTGCGCTTTTTCTAACAACACTTCTGTTTTAGAATGCTGACTTTCTGTTTTGTCTAATTTATCCTTAAGCGTTGCTTTTTCACTTTCTAGATCTTGTATTTTTTGTTTTAGCAATTCATTCTTTTTCTGCTCATCCTTTAGCTGAGTACGTAATTCTTTTAACTTAGCTTTACGTTTTTCAACCTTTTCTGCTTTTTCTGGAGTTTCCGTTGCGTTGTGTGTTTTGGAATGAGAAAAGGTACTAGGTACAACCTCAGATAGCTGACCACACATACTATTTAGTCTATCTATTAGGCCTTCATCCTTTATCAATGAGCGATGTGCTCCATGTTTTATCAAAAGTTTTGCTAATTCTTTATTGTCATTTGTAACAGCAAAGTATAAAGGGATATGTTCATCTTGATCTTGTGCATTAACATTTGCTCCATTATCTATTAGATACTTTGCAATCTCTACATAACCATGCACAGCAGCATAATGTAAAGGGGTATGTTTATCTCTATTTCGTGCATCAACATCTGCTCTATGTTTTATCAAAAGTTTTGCTAATTCTTTATTGTTATCTGCAACAGCCCAATGTAAAGGGGTCATGCCATCTTTATCTTGTGCATTAATGTCTTCTCCATTTTCTAATATAGATTGGCCTAAAGCTTCAGATTCATCTGCATCAAAATATATTCCACTATCGCCACTATTACTTTTATTTAAAAAGGTCTGTTCACCATTATATGTAGCACCGTATTGTTCCGAATGTTGATTATGACCGGTTTGTTCTATGCGCTTCTGATTATTGGCAAGTCTTTGTTCTACCTCTTGCAACTTTTGCTCCACAGCATTTCTTTCTCTTAGAGCCTGTTCTCTTTCTAATGTATCATCTACTTTGTCTGTATTGTTTTCATTAATGATTGAGTTTGAAGAAGTCTGTTCATCCTCATCTTGTACATAGATTTTTCTGTTGTTTGGTGTAGTTCCGTTGTTCTCTTCCTGATCTCTTGCATTACATGCTTGCACTGCAGCAGTTGCGTTATTTCCGTTCACAGCTAAATTTCCTGGAGTTTTATTATTAGGCTGCGGTAAAGTGCCTTGTCTATAAGGTTGTCTTCTCGTAGCTCTTGTCTCAGCATAACGTTGTTCTCCTTCCTCTAACATTTTTATTATAGCCTTTTTACCTTTTACATCACCGACAATATCCCTTGGAGTTCGGCCTTGACTATCTTTTAGTAAAGGATTTGCGTCATTATTCAATAAAAGCTGAACTATCTCTTGATGACCATGCAAAGCAGCAATGTGCAAAGCAGTTAGCTTAGACTTAGCTTCATCAAGTTCATATATTGGTTCATTAACTTTTACTCCCTTTGCTAGTAGGAGTTTTACTATTGGTACACTGTTACATTCCACAGCAAGATGTAACAACATACAATTTACAGTTTTGCCTGAATTTAATATACTGAAGATCTTATCTTTTAACCGCCCACTTTTTTTTAAATCACTATACATATTATGTGTTGTATGCTCTTGTGAGTTTATCTTTTCTAACTCATTTCCTATTCTTTCAAGTAAATTATTCTCATTTAAACCTTCACTCTTGCTTACCTCATTTATTATTTCAAAAAACTTTTCCTTTTTTATTGCCATAACCTTTCCTCTCAATTTATTTATTATTGCTGAACAGTCTCACAAAAAAGTTAAGTTTGTCGAAATTCCATGTTTGATCTAAAAATTAGTCATAAACATTTTCTATGCAAGTAGCTGACACTGGTTCATTCTATAATGGTGTCACAGCAGTCCTACATCATGCCACCGCGAACCGTCATATCGCGATTCATTCGCGGTATCTCATCCGCTAACAAGTAGCAGAATGACAGCAGTCCTACGTCATACCGCCGCGGCGCTAACAAGAGATCCCGCTAACAAGCAGCG
>NZ_QESS01000001.1:108591-143454 GCF_009012935.1 Wolbachia endosymbiont of Nasonia oneida
CCGAAAAAACTCCTTTCTTTCTCTCCACTTTTTCTGGGTAAGGTCAAGAAGCCTATTGTCTAATTATGTACCTAAATTTTATTACGGCACTTTCACTACTACTTTAACGAGTGAGCTACCTTTCTATAAAAGACCTATCGACTGTTGCAATTATAGGCGTAAACAAGAATGATAAAAGAGTACGAGATTGAGTAACTATGTACACTTCTGCTGGCATACCAGGGTATAGGTATACATTTTTAAACTGAGCAAGCTCTGACTTTGGTATCACTACGCGCACTGAATAATAACGCCCTAGTCTTGGATCATCAAGAGCATCAGGAGAAATATGGCTTACTATACCACTAATTAAACTTAAACGACGTGCACTGTAAGCACTTAACCGGACTTTAACCTTTAGCCCTTCTAGCCCATCAATAGAGACTATGTTGCTATCTTTCTTTTGTGCCGACAGTACCTCTTCTATGTTTCTGGTCTGAATTTTAGCATCTATTATTAGGTCATCATCCGATGGCACTACGCTCATGATCGGAACTCCAGATTGTATAACACCACCTTCAGTATGGTATCTTATATCTGTGACTATCCCATCTTGAGGCGATTTAATTATTGTACGTGCTAATGAATCTTCAGCAACCATCAGCCTCTCTTTCAAGTCTGCAATAGACGTACTAACTTCCTTAAGTTCAGCGTTTGCTCTTTCTTGAGAATCATTTTTTACGTTTATAATTTCTAATTCGTTCTCTCCAATTTTTTGCTGCACTTGAGATATTGCAGAACGGTAATGTCCAACTCTGCCTTCAATTTCAGCAAACTGTTTTTCTAAAGCTAAAATGTGTGGTTTGCTTATATGGCCACTATCAAGTAATTGTCTTTTTGTTTCCAACTCCTCAGTTATCAAGTCATATTGCTTATGAGCTGCATTTAGTTGAAAGTTTAGCCCCGCTAATTCATCATTTAACTGTTTTATACGTTGCTGCAGTATGTCCGTTTTTCCCAATATGCTCTTTCTCTGAGAGTTAAACAATTTTACTTGATTCTTTATCACTTTATTTACAAGCTCATCGTTAGATAATTTTTTAACCTCATCAGGAAACTCGAGCGTGTCCAAATCTACTCTGATTGCAAGAAGCCTTGCTTCTGTTGCTAAAAATGATAAGAGCTTCTCTTTGATAATACTTAAATTCGCCTTCTCGTTAACATCACTCAACAAAACTAGAGGCTCATCTTTTTTAACTGCTTGGCTCTCTTTTACTAAAATTTTGCTTATTATTCCTCCGCCCAAGTGTTGAACTATTTTTCTATTTGAAGATACAATAACTTCTCCACTTGCATGCACCGCACCGTCAATTGGAGCTATAGCCGACCAAATACCACCTATCCCAAAAAAGATGAGTATTACTACCAGACCAAAAAATAGTGGTCCCCATGTTACTTTCAGGACTTCATTTACGTTATTACTTTCGCGTTTTAAAATAAAATTTATCACTGCATCAATCAATGCAAACGTCTTATCCAAAAATTTTGGGTACTTCTTCTTTTTATTTTTTGCTCCTTGCATATTTATATTATCACCATGGCCAATCAAGCCTGTCAAAGAAAATCCAGCGCTAAGCTTTTTTAACTTACTTATCATAATACTACTGTGAATTTGTGTTAACTCAAGATAACACACAAAAACAAAGAATCTATAATTTAAGCATTCCATTTAGACTGTAGAGCACCAGAATAAACTATTTAGTAACAATTCCTGCATCAACTATGTTTTTAAAATTTTTTGACGTTTAACTTTATTATAACTTTTTCTTTATTTTGTGAATATCTGAGTTACTTATATTATGTAAGAAATCTATTGCCAACCAGTCAATATTCTGTTAGGAATTAAGATAATATAAAGTTATTATGCTTAAATTGGAAAGCAGAAAGTTCCTGATTACTGGCGCATCAGGCGGAATAGGGCAAGCAATTGTAAAAATTATGCACAAAGCCGGAGCAACTTTATGTATTTCTGGCACAAAAAAAGAAGTGCTCGAAGAAGTTGCTAAACAATATGAAAAAAATATGCACGTACTCCCTTGTGATTTATCAAATGCTGAGGAAGTAAATCAACTAGTAAACAGAGCAAGTGAGTTGATGGAAGGCTTTGACGGGCTTGTATGCAACGCGGGCATTACGCAAGACAGTTTATTATTGAGAATGACAGATGAAACATGGCAAAAAGTAATTGATATTAACTTGAGTTCTACATTTAAGCTGAGTAGAGAAGCATGCAGGAAACTAATTAAGAATAATTGGGGAAGAATTATAAATATTTCCTCAATAATAGGGCTAACAGGAAACGCCGGGCAAGCAAATTATGCGGCGTCTAAAGCTGGAATAATAGCTATGAGCAAATCTATAGCAAAAGAAGTTGCAAGTCGTAATATAACAGTAAATTGTATTGCTCCTGGGTTTATAGATACTAAAATGACTGAAGTTTTAAATGAAGGACAAAAGGGAAAAATATTAGATAATATTCCAATGAAAAGAATGGGAACAGGGGAAGAAATAGCAGCAGGGGTCTTATTTTTAGCAAGCGATGAAGCAAAATATATAACAGGGCATGTGCTTAACATTAATGGTGGGTTATTTATGTAGCAACACTTATGTATGGACAAATTATAATTTTTACTTTAAAATAAAAATATGTGTAGGTGTAGGTTTAGGTTTACGTTTACGTTAATTTATTATTTAGAGGCAAAAAAATGAGCTCTATAATAGAATTTTTTGGTATTTTTTGTGTAGTATTGCTTTTCTCTTTCTCAGGTTATGCAGATAACCCTGGTGTTGATATGGATGACACAACTAAAGTAATATGCAATATTATTGGTTATGTTTGGGGGATAGGCGGTCCACTTATGACGGTAGTAATAATTGGTGCAGCTTTGCTTGCAATATTTGGCAGGATGCCTTGGCCTGCTCTTTTTGCTCTAGGCGTGTTTTGTGCTGTATTTTTTGGCGCTAAAACTATCATAACGAAAATTATGCCCAACGTAAGCGATGAAGCAAAAACTATGTTGGAAAAGTGTGGACAAAAATAACCCAAAAAGTGCAGAAATGCTTTTTTGTTACCCATTAAATTGCTTCATATCTTCAATTTGCAACAAGTAAGGGCTATTCTTTGGTAGAGTTTTAACAGCTAACTCAGCGTATTTCATAAATTGCTTTGAATTACCTTCAATACAAGCCTTTTTTGTCAAAGCAAAATAATGCATTGCCGTATCAGCGTCACATTTATATGCAATGCTTAAATATTTCCAGACAAAAGCGTTATTTGGTTCTACATTCAAAATCTGCTCCAGGTAAAAAATCGCCTTTTTTGCATCACCGTGTAATAATAAAGTATGAGATAATGCAAGTTTCACTAAATAACTGTTTTTCTCAGATAAATACCTAAGCGATTCTTCATACATTTTTATTGCTTCACTTAAGTTTCCAGCTTTGTATAGCATTTCTGCTTTTAATTCATATAGGTATGGGTCATTGCGTGACTCTTGAATCAATGAATTCATTTTAGCAATAGCCTCTTCTATCTTTCCTTGCCTATAGCAAACTATAGCATTTACATACTCAGAATTATTTTCATATTTATTAGATAACACATGAATAGGAGCAAAGAAAGAGTCTAGCTTGGCAACCACACGCTCAAACTTTAGTAACTTATCCGCAAAAATTGGTTTTACGTTGTTTTTAACCTTATAATTTTGTACAGCAAATATACGTTTCTCACTAAGTGGGTGAGTGCGGAAATATTCCTCGGTGTTCTCATGCTCAATACTTTTAAAATAATCAAAAATCTCTTTCATACCTGAATTATCATAGCCAGATTCATCAAGATACCTTAAAGCATAGCTATCTGCTACACTTTCTTGCTCTTGAGAATAGTTAAAAAATAGCCTTGAACTAAACGCTACACCACTAAGCAAAATTGCACCAGCAACCTGAGGGTTAATGATAATACTAGAAACTAATCCTACCATATAACTAATCATTGCTATCGATTGAAAATAACCCATAGCACTACTCATTTGCAATATATGACCAGCAGATATGTGAGCAATCTCATGTGCTAATATACCAAGCAGGACATAAGGTTTAGCCGAATATTGTAAAAGTCCTAAATGAATGAAAATACTGTTATTGTTAATTACAAAAGCATTAATCGAATTGTCATTAATTATAAAAACTTTTATTTGCTCATGATCAATATCCGCAGCAGAAAATAAAGGTTGCGCTAGCTCTTTCACTATTGCTTCCACTTCACTATCTCTAATAATGTTAATAGAGTAAGCATTATTACAATATGCAAAAAAGAACAATAAGGTCAAAAACTTAGCAACTCTAAACATGAAAATTCTGTGCTTGTATAATTTATAGAAATTCTATATTTTAACACTTAAATTATACAAATTTATAAACGCTAGTTTAAATTTTTAACGTAACTGATAAGTTTGTCGATGGTAGTTAACTTAATTTTATGTTGTTCAGCAAATTTAAGTAACTGAGGTAAGCGCATCATAGAGCCATCATCATTCACTAATTCACAAATAACTGCTGAATGATCAAACCCTACTAACTTCGCCATTTCAACACTCGCTTCAGTATGACCAGCACGTTGTGCCACCCCACCTTTATGTGCAATTACAGGAAAAACATGACCTGGAGTTATGATGTCATCCTGAGTACCATCCTTGTTGATAGCAGCATGTATAGTTTTCGTTCTATCCTCTGCTGAAACACCGGTTGTAATGCCATAACGTGCATCAATTGATGTAGTAAATGCGGTATGATTTTCACCAATATTTTTCTTTTCCATGAAATTAAGGCCCAACCTTTTCATGTGAAATTTAGTCATTGCTAAGCAAACAACCCCTGTACCGTACCTAACCATAAAAGCCATATGTTCCGGCTTTATTTTCTCAGCTAAGACAATCAAATCGCCTTCATTTTCTCTATTTTCATCATCAACTAAAATGAATAATTTACCGGAACGAGCATCCTCTAATACATCTTCCACAGAAGAAATACCTGGTAGACTCATTGAAGCATAAGTGGCCTGTACCATAATAATTTACTTAAATTCAATCTTAACTATTTTATACAATTTCTCTCCATTTGGCACTGTCACTTCCACATATTCACCGACTTTTTTGCCGATTAAGGCACTCCCAAGTGGTGAACTAGTAGATATTAACTGCTTTGAAACATCAGCTTCATATTCGCCTACAACCTTATAAACATATTCCACTTCACCGTTATTATCACTTAACATGCTTAATGTCACAATTGCACCAAACATTACTGAATCACCAGACAAATTTTTTACTTCTATTACTTCCGCATGTGAGAGCTTACTTTCTATCTCCATTATACGGCCTTCAATAAAACCTAACCTTTCCCGTGCTGCATGATACTCTGCGTTTTCAGACAAATCACCTTGATCACGAGCATCAGAAATAGCCTGTATCACAGAAGGTTTTTCTTCCTTTAATTTTTCAAGTTCGGCTTGCATATTCTCAAAACCTTCCCTCGTCATAGGAAATTTATTAATAATGGATGAAGCCATAATCACCACCTAAACGCAATTAAATTGAGTAACGAAATTACTCACAATGTTAAAAATATCACCTTTTATATCATCACTCATGTCATTTGACAACTTTTTTAAAACCCCAGGGTGTACAGTATGAAAATAATTAATAAGATCATGTTCAAATTTATTAATGTAACTTATTTGTATTTTACTTAACTGATTATATAGGTTAGAAAAAATATACATCAGCACTACTTGCTCTTCTATTGACATAGGTAAATGTTGTTTTTGCTTTAATAACTCGACAAGATATTTACCCTTATTCAAGGATAATTGAACACTAGCATCAAGATCAGAACCAAATTTTGCAAAATCTTCTAATTCTCTATACTGAGCTAAGCTTAGCTTTATAGAACCAGCAACTTTCTTCACAGACTTTAGTTGTGCAGCAGAACCAACCCGTGAAACTGACAAACCTATATTTACTGCAGGTCGAAATCCTTTATAAAATAATTCAGACTCAAGAAAGATCTGCCCATCGGTAATTGAAATAACATTTGTTGGCACATATGCAGATACATCACCAGCTTGAGTTTCGACAATTGGCAAAGCAGTTAAAGAACCCTGCCCTTTTTTATCAGACATTTTAGCAGCTCTTTCAAGCAAGCGAGAATGTACATAGAATATATCTCCAGGGTAAGCTTCACGACCAGGAGGACGTCTGAGCAATAAAGACATCTGCCTATATGCCACAGCATGCTTAGATAAATCATCATATATAATCAAACAATGCATTCCATTGTCACGGAAAAATTCCCCAATAGTGCAACCAGCATAAGGTGCTAAAAATTGCATAGGCGCGCAGTCAGATGCACTAGCCACAACTACAGTTGTATACTCTAATGCTCCGCTTTCTTTCAGCTTATTTACCACTTTTGCTACTGTTGAAATTTTTTGCCCAATAGCAACATAAACACAGTAAACTTTTTGATTTTCGTTTACCTCATCGTTAATCTTCTTCTGATTGATAATAGTATCAAGCGCAATAGTAGTTTTACCAATTTGTCTATCACCAATAATTAATTCACGCTGCCCTCTACCTATTGGAATTAGCAAATCTATAATTTTAATTCCTGTTTGCAGTGGCTCATGCACAGACTTACGATCAATAATGCCTGGCGCTTTAGATTCTATATCCATTCTGTTTTTGGCTCTAATTTCCCCACCGTCGTCCATAGGATGGCCCAACGCATTTACAACTCTCCCTAACAATTCATGCCCTACAGGCACCTGCACAACATCACCACTACATTTTACAACGTCCCCTTCTTTCACATCACGGTCATTACCAAGCACAACTATTCCAGCCGTATCATGATCTAAATCGAGAACTATTCCTTCTACACCACTTGCAAAAAATACCTTTTCACCGAATTTTGCTTTTTCCAGCCCATAAACCAATGCGATACCATCTGTTACTGAAATTACTTCACCTATATTTTCCCGCTTTATAGGATTATCAAACGTCTCAACCTTTTCTCTTATTATACTTGCTATCTCAGAAACATTCATACTGTTCTTCATACAAAATTCCTTACTTTTAATATTTCCATTTTACTTAAGTCAACTAACCTATCCAAGTAACTTTTTAGCGAAGCATCGATCAAATTAAAACCACACCTAACTACGAAGCCACCTAGTATAGAAGGGTCAACCACATTGCTTACTTTTATTATTTTACCAAGAAAGCTCAAAGATTCAGTAATTATTTTTATATCAGATTCCTTTAAAGTTTCTGCTGACTTTATAGTAATTTCGAATTCATTTTCATTTTCTCTTGCAAGACTTAAGAATTTTTCTAATATAAGGATCAATAAACTAGAGCGTTTATTTGCAAATATAACCATAATAAATTTTACTAAATTCTCACTCAAGTGCTCATTTATAGAAAGCATCACTTCTTTTTTGTGTGCAAAAGAAATCATAGGATGAGATAGGTACACAAAAACATCACGTTGATCCTTAAAAAAAGCCAACAAAAATTCTACTTCTTTCCTTATAATACCTAACCTGCTTCCTGAGACATGAAATAGCACTCTAGCGTAAGATGAAACTAAATTATTGTATTGGGTCTTTTTCATATTAAATCCAGTAAATCTAAATTAATTCAGCTACAAATCTTTCATTCTTCAATCCAAGCATTTTTTATATAAACAGGTCTTCTCTTTAAGGAAAGAAAATATAAATCATATCTGACTGAATAATCTAAAAAACTAAGGTTTTTACTTAAGAAATACTTAGAAGAATTTATAATAGACTGACATTGAAGATGAGATATCGGTATTTCTTTTCCAAGTAAACTTGTTTTAACTTCTATAAAAATCAGCTCCTTTTTTTTAGATACAATTAAGTCAATTTCACCGAACTTACAACGGTAACGGCGTTTTATAACATTATACCATTTCAGTTTTAAATATACTAAAACTAATAACTCGCCAAAGTAACCTACAAAGTAGCGTAACCTACTTACCACAAGAAGAACAATTATGATAACAATTAACTTTGTGTAACTACTTTGCCTCCTTCTTTATTTTTACTATAAACCTTACCTCTTGCTGCAATATCCCTATCAACCAGTTCTATCACTGCCATTGAAGCGCAATCACCCTTTCGAGTGCTAAATTTTATTATTCTAGAATACCCACCTTTACGATCTTGATAACGGCTGGCTAAGACGTTTAATAACTTATCAACTGCTAACTTACTATTATGAAGGCGTGAAAGCAAAAGTCTTCTACCATGTAAAGTATTCTTATTCTTAGCAATTGTAATAAACTTTTCGACATATGGACGAAGTTCCTTAGCTTTCGGTAAAGTAGTTACAATCTGCTCATGGTTAATTAATGAGATAGATAGATTCTTTAACGTCGATAATCTATGTTCAGTACAACGAGATAGTTTACGTTTTTTTATTCCATGTTTCATATATCACCTAATCTTCATCAGTATGTTGTTTAGCCAACTCATCTATATCCTTAGGTGGCCAGTTTAGCACATTCATACCCAAAGACAAGCCAAAATTAGTCAAAACTGCCTTAATCTCATTCAAAGACTTTCTGCCAAAATTAGCAGTTCTTAACATTTCACCTTCTGTCTTTTGCACAAGATCACCTATATAAGTGATGTTTTCGTTTTTCAGACAGTTATGAGACCTGACAGATAATTCCATTTCATCTACCTTACGCAATAAGACAGGGTCATAACCCAAATCTTTAGCACCACTAGACGAAGAAACCTGCGATTTTTTATAACTTACATCAGAACTAATAAAGGGCTGAAGTTGCTCCTGTAATATTCTTGCAGCAGAGTCAACAGCTTGACTCGGAGAAATTGTACCATCAGTTTCAATTGACAATATCAGCTTATCCTTATCAGTCACTTGGCCAACACGACTGTTCTCTACCCTGTACGAAACCCTGTTGACAGGGCTATACAAAGCATTAACTGGAATAAAACCAATTAAATCCTGTTCACTCATAAGCTTCAAAAGTTCATTTTCTTTATATTTAGTTACAGGAAGATAACCTTTTCCGCTAGCCACATATATGGTCATGTTAAGCTCCACATTTTGCCCCAGCGTACATATTAACAAATCTTTATTAACAATAGAGCATTGATCATCAGTTTCTATCATCCCAGCTAATACCTGGCAAGGCCCTTTAGCGTTTAAATTTAAGCATTTATTAGAAGCACCATTTAATTTACACCTCAACATACCCATATTTAATACTATATCAGTTACGTCTTCTCTCACCCCTTGAATTGAAGTGAACTCATGAGTTACACCTTCAATTTTTATTCCATAAACAGCACTACCTTTAAGAGAAGATAACATTACACGTCTTAATGCATTACCTAATGTTAAAGCAAAACCACTTTCCAACGGTTCTAGCACTATATCACTTTTTTCACTTGAATCATCTGATATTACCTTAACTGAACTAGGTTTAATCAATTTATCTAAATTGCTACAGAGAGAAACATCATTATTATAATACATAAAACAACCTTTTCAAATATCCTATACTCTTCTTTTTTTTCTTAACCTGCACCCATTATGAGGAATTGCGGTTTTATCTGCAATTGAAGTCACAGTCAACCCACAGCTCTGAAGTGCTTTAACCGCAGCTTCGGTACCAAAGCCAGGACCACGAATTATTACAGAGACAACCTTCATACCAAATCTCTCTATTGCATTCTTCGCAGCAGCCTCCGCAGCCTTACCTGCAGCATAAGGTGTGGATTTTCTCGAACCTGAAAAACCACATGCACCCACAGAAGTTTGACATAGCGTATTACCATGAACATCAGTTACATTTACAAAAGTATTATTAAAAGTTGCACGAATATGGACAACACCAGTAATAAACTCCTTCTTACTCTTACCAACCGTTTTGACTTTTTTCATTAAAACTCACAATAATAATAAATTTTATTTTTTCCCAGCAATAGGCAACCGAGATCTACCTTTACGAGTCTTAGCATTAGTATGAGTCCTTTGCCCTCTCACAGGTAAACCTTTTCTATGTCTCACCCCTCTATAGCATCCCATTTCCACTAAAGATTTTATGTTCATAGCCACTTCTTTTCTGAGCTCACCTTCTATAACATAATTTTGTCTAATGAAACTGCTGATCTTTTCTATATCTTCATCTCGTAATTCTGAAACACGTTTGCGCTTATCAACTTCGCAAGCGTGACAAATTACATTCGCAGTAGCAATACCTATACCATATATATAAGTTAATGCAAAAGGAACACATTTCCTCACTGGAATATTTATGCCTGCAATACGTGCCACTGGTACCTCGATACTTTATTAATAACAACTCTTAATTTATACCATAAAACAACTCAGAGTCAAACCAAATTACAAGAAATTTTACTTTCAATCTCTTGCGTTACCTCATCAACACTCAAATTAGCGTCAATTGTTAATAATTTGCCTTTATAATACTCGCGTAAACCTTTCATTTGAAGGTGATATTCACTTATTCTCTTATTAATTGCAGACATATCAGCATCATCAATTCTTTTCTCTAACCTCGTACTTTTACATTTAGCACAAGTAGTACTCTTAAAAGAAGATACACTATATATGCTTTTACAGTCCAAACACGCGAGACGATTTTTTAACCTATCGATTGCAATATTATCGTCAAGCTGCAGCTCAACTACAATGTCAACATCCCTATTATATTTTTCTTGCAAAACTTGAGTCAAAAAATGAGCCTGGTTTAAATTTCTCGGAAAACCATCTAATAAGCAATTATCATCCACTAATGCAAGCTGGTCACGTAATAATCCACATATAATTTCATCTTGAATTAAATTACCAGATTCCACGGTACCCTTTATTTTTTTACCTAACTCACTACTGCTAGATATAATATTCCTTAATAAATCCCCTACTGAAATTAATTTTAAATTATATTTTGCTATTAACAAGCTTGACTGAGTACCTTTACCAGAACCTGGAGGACCAAAAATCGTAATGATCATCTTACTTTCCTCGTTTTAGACTCATATTTCTTTATCCAGTTGTCGTACCTATTTGAAAAAATATAAGATTGTATTTGCATAATAGTATCAGTAATAACGTTCACTATAATCAGTAAGCTCGTCCCACCAAAAATAAATGGTATATCATAATAATATCTCATAACTTCAGGTACAGTACATATGACTACCAAATACGCAGAGCCAATGAATGTCAACTTAAAAACTATATCTTGAAGGTAATCAGAAGTATGTTTCCCAGGCCTTCTACCAGGTATAAAACCACCATTTTTTTTAAGAAAATCTGCGTTTTCCTCTGGATTAAATATAAAATTGGTATAGAAAAAATTAAAAAATACTATCAGCACCAAATAGGCTACAATATATACTACTTTATTTGCCATAAAGTAATTCAAAATAAAATCAGAAAAAGCGTGCCCCTTATAGAAATTTGCAATTGAAATAGGTGTCAATAAAATTGCATTAGCAAAAATGGTTGGTACTACACCAGATAAATTAATCTTCAATGGAATATAAGTAAAATCGTCATTATGTAATCTTTTAAATTGCTTTTTAGGATGTTGAACAATAACCTTTCTATAAGAAGACTCTACAAAAATGACTAAGAGTAGCAGCAAAAAAAACAATACCAAAACAAAAAGGATAATAAATAACGATACGCTACCGTTTTTATTTAACGTTAACAAAGATGACAAAGCGCTGTGTAACTCTGATATTATACCCGTGAAAATGATTAATGAGATACCATTGCCTATACCGCTAGCGCTGATTCGTTCACCAAGCCATATTAAAAGCATAGTTCCACCTAAAAGGCTGAAAACACCTATTGTACGAAACATAACACCAGGTTCGATTACAACCAATACCCCTTCCCTATTCATCCCTTCCAATCCAACCAAAATTGGAATTGATTGAAATACACAAATTACTATGGTCAGATAGCGTATATAAGAATTCATCTTTCTACGGCCTGACTCTCCATCATTCTTAACTTCCTTCATTCCTTTAATCGCAGAAGAAAGTAACTGAATAATGATAGAAGCCATTATATATGGCATAACGTTCAATGCTAGAATTGTCATTCTAGCCAATGCACCACCAGAAAATAAATTAAATACTCCAAAAACGCCTGAGCCATCTTTGGGAAATATATCATTAATTACATCAAGATTAATTCCAGGAATAGGCACATAAGTACCCAAGCGATAGCAAATTAAAGCTATTAGCGTAAAAAATATACGCTTTAATAAATCGCCTTTATATAACAACGTAGGATCCAAGCTATTAAATGCTGATTTATTGCCCATGACTTACGATAGTATTTCCACACTACCACCAACTGAAGCTACAGATTTTTTTGCAGCTTCTGACGCAAAATCAACATGAAACACAAATTTTTCGCTCAACTTACCTTTATTAAGAAGTTTAATTTTATCCTTAATAGACTTTATAAAACCTAATTTATACAGCCTCTCCTTATCTATAACAGAGTCTTTCACTATTTTTTTAGCTTCCATTAAGCGCTGTATATCGCCAACATTAATTATAGAGTATATGCTCCTACGTATAGGCTTAAAACCTCTTTTAGGCAAACGAGTATATATAGACTGTTGTCCACCCTCAAAACCATTTATAGAAACTCCACTTCTAGCCTTCTGCCCTTTATGCCCTCTACCGGATGTTTTACCTTTACCACAACCGATACCTCTACCCAGCAACTTAGGCTTCTTTTTCTTAGATAATTTAGTAAATATAGAGTTTAATTTTACAGCATTATTCATACTTTACCTGTTTCCAACTATCTCGCTAATCTTTTTGCCTCTTTTGCTTGCTACCTGACGAGGAGATAACATACTATCAAAAGCCTTAAACACCGCACATATAACGTTATGAGGATTATTTGATCTAGTGGATTTAGCTACCACATCCTTTATACCTAACACCTCAAAAACTGATCTAATCGCTCCACCAGCAATAATACCTGTTCCGGCTCTTGCGGTTCTTAAAACTATCTCACCAGAACAAAATTTAGCTTTAATATCATGATGCAAAGTTCTACCTTCACGCAAGTACACTCTAATCATTGATTTCTTTGCAGCATTTACAGCTTTGACTCTTGCTTCAGCAACTTCTACGTGCTTACCTATTCCACACCCTACCCTACCCTTCTCATCGCCAACAACAACCAAAATTGAAAATGAAAATCTTCTACCACCTTTGGTAACCGTTGTCACTCTTCGTACCGAAACTAAAAGCTCTGATAAATCATTATTATTTTGTAAATTCTTTATAGCCATATTCAAAACCTTCTAAAATTCAAATCCAGAACTTCTTAAAGCCTCAGCAAATTGAGAAACTAATCCTGTGTATTTATACGCTCCACGATCAAACGTAAGCTGCTGCTCTAATTTCATGCCAGACAGACGCTCAACCATTAAAGAAGAAACCTGTTTTATAGTTTCAGCGTTGACTTTCCCTTTACATACATCCTTAATTTTAGCATCCAAAGTAGAAGCTGAAGTGAGAGTTATTCCTTTTACATCATTAATTAACTGGACATAAAAATGCCTATTAGATTTAAATATGGATATACGTAAACGTTCAGCGCTCTTGTCAAGCTTCGCTCTATTACGTAACTTCCTTTTTTCAGAATTACTTAAAAAATTATACGATCTTTTCATTTTTATTACTTCTTTTTACTTACAACCTTACGCAGCATAAATTTGCCTTTTATTACAACACCCTTACCTTTATAAGGATCATATTTTCTAATTTTGCATATATCAGACGCCACCATATAGACCTTCTGCTTATCCATACCACTAACTACTAAGTGAGTTGGCTTTATGCACTTAATCTCAACATCTTTAGGCACTTTATATTTAACATTATGGCTATAACCAAGATATAAAGTCAAATACTTACCATCACACTCTGCCTTATATCCCACACCGTTAATCTCAAGATTAACAGAAAAACCATCAACCATGCCGTTAATGATATTATTAATATTACTCCTATAAGTGCCCCACATAGGCTTTATTTTATCATAATTATCTTTATCTTGATCAACAGAAAGCAATAGCTGATTATCAATAATCTGACACACAACATCCCTGATCAAGCTAACTTCCTTTTCAGCCTTAGCGCTCTTTATTAACATACTACCATTATTATATTCAACTGAAACACCAGCAGGAATATTGATAGGAGCAGCACCTATACGAGACATGAATTTCTCCTATTATTTAAAACACACGACACAAAACTTCTCCACCAACCTTTAACTTATGTGCATTATAATCAGTCATCACTCCTTTGGGTGTCGATATAATAAAAATACCAAGACCATTATATGCTTTAGAAATGTCCTTATACTTAGAATAACGACGACAACCAGGCTTTGACACCCTAACTATGTCACTAATTACAGGTGACTTCTCATAATACTTCAATTTTACAATGAAAGAAGGTAAATTATCTACAACTTGCTTTTCATAATCGAGGATATACCCTTCCTCTTTTAAAATCTCCAATATAGAAGAATTCATCTTAGAAAATAGTACCCTTGTTGCCCTATGCATTGCCAATTGAGCATTACGTATCCTTGTTAAAAAATCACCAATACTATCAGATAACGCCACAATATACTCCTTATATTATATTTACCAACTAGACTTTGTAACTCCTGGAATTTGCCCAAAAGAACATAAATCACGCAAAACAATTCTACATAAACCAAATTTTCTATATACTCCTCTTGGTCTCCCAGTTAAAGCACACCTATTTCTAATTTTGGTTTTAGAAGAATTTCTAGGCAATTTTTTAATTAATTTATTTTGAGCTGTAAACCTTTCTACAATAGACAAATTCTTATTATTTATTATAGATTTCAATTTTTCTCTTTTTTCTTTATATTGATCGCACAACTTTATTCTGCGAAGATTTCTTTCTATCATAGATTTTTTTGCCATATATTTCTCCTCTCAATTAATCAAAAAAAGGAAATTTAAGAGCCAGTAATAATTCCTTTGCTTCCTTATCACTAACTGCACTTGTTATAATATTAATATCCATACCTCTAATTTTACTTATTTTATCATAGTCTATTTCTAAAAACGAGATATGTTCCTTTATACCAAAGGAAAAATTACCATTACCGTCAAATTGCTTCACACTAAATCCTCTAAAATCTTTTTCCCTTGGCAAAGCAATATATATCAATCTTTCTAAAAACTCATACATTTTATCTCTACGCAAAGTTACTTTGCAACCTACTGTAGCACCTTTTCTGATCTTGAAGCCAGAAATAGATTTTTTTGCAAAAGTTGATAAAGGCTTCTGCCCAGCAATCAAATATAGGCTATCAAGTGGTTCATTTATTGCTTTACTATCTGTAGCAGCATCTCCAACGCCCATATTGATACACACCTTGACAAGTTTAGGCACTTGCATTATATTGCCGTAATTAAACTTATCCTTCAAGGACTTTACTATGCTATCTTTATACAATTCTTTAAACATATCAACCTAATCTATCACTTCTCCAGAAACTTTTGCAAAACGCACTTTTCTACCGTCTATAACCTTAAACCCCACTCTAGTTGGAGTTTTATATTTAGGGTCCAATGTTGCAACGTTGGATATATCAATAGCTAACTCTTTATTTAATATACCACCACTACTACCAGCTTTTGGTTTAGTATGTCTCTTATGCACATTCACTCCAGAAACAATTACTTTCTTTTTAGCATCACGTGCTATAACTTTGATTACCTTACCAATTTTTCCCTTATCTTTACCAGTTAAAACTATAACGTCGTCACCACTTTTTATTTTAGCACTCATTATAAAACCTCAACAGCTAATGACATTATCTTCATAAAAGAACCAGATGATAACTTTTTTACCGGACCAAACACCCGAGTGCCAAGTGGTTCACCTTGATCGTTAATCAAAACTACAGCATTGCTAGAAAAACGAATTACAGAACCATCAGATTTTCTAATAGGGCTTTTCACCCTCACCACAACTGCTCTATATACTTTTCCCTTCTCAACTTTCCCTCTTGGAGTAATAGATTTAGTAGATACAATAACTGTGTCACCTATAGATGCAGACTTTCTACCACCCAATAAACCAATACAAAGCACTGCACGCGCGCCAGAATTATCAGCTACTTCCAACAATGTATTTTTTTGAATCATATAAATATCCTATTCAATGTGAGCTATTAACAATAACCCATTTTTTAGTAGTAGAAATAGGCTTGTGTTCTTGTATTAAAACCTTGTCCCCTTCTTTACAACTATTATTCTCATCATGTGCTGTATACTTCTTGTATTTTTTTATAACCTTTTTATACAGCTCATCCTTATACACTTGTAATACCGAAACCTTTACAGTCTTATCACACTTAGCCTTAGTTACAGTACCACAAAAAACCTTTTTAGGCATTCTTTTCCTCTCTTCTTCTTTTATTTAATGTAGTTAAAATACGAGCTATGCTCTTTCTTATTAAGCTAAAACGCGAAATATTGTTGCACTGGCCCAGCTTCTTTTGAAAAACCAAATTAACAAACTCTTTTCTCAAATTCACAAGAATTTCATGCAATTCTTGCGAGGACCTCGATTCAATGTCAGCTATATCCATTGCAACTCCATTTAATTATGATTAGATACAAATTTACACTTCATAGGAAGCTTAGCAGTTGCCTTTTCAAGCGCCAATCTTGCTAAATGCATGGGAACATCACTGCTAATTTCAAACAACATTCTACCGGGCTTAGCTTTAAATACCCAAAACTCAACACTACCTTTCCCTTTACCCATACGCACATCCGCCGGCTTTTTACTAACAGGGGTATCAGGAAAAATTCTTATCCACACTTTACCAGAGCGTTTTAATGTTCTAGATATTACACGCCTTGCAGTTTCAATATGCTTAGATTGAATCCTACCTGCTTCCATAGCCTTTAGACCATAATCTCCAAAAGATAATGTGCTACCACCTTTCGTGTTACCCTTAATTCGTCCTTTAAATACTTTTTTATATTTACTTTTTTTAGGAATAAACATTTCAATATACCTAATTAGTTACCAATATAAACCCAGACCTTAACTCCTATGATGCCATATATAGTTTTTGCTTCAGCAAAAGCATAATCTATATTAGCACGTAAAGTATGCAAAGGCAAACGGCCTTCTTTATACCACTCAGTACGAGCTATCTCAGCTCCGCCAAGGCGCCCAGAACAACTTACTTTAATACCTCTAGCACCCATCCTCAAACAACTTTGAATAGCTTTTTTCATCGCTCTTCTAAATGAAACCCTTTTTTCTAACTGCTGTGCAATGCTGTTTGATATTAAAACTGCATCTATTTCAGACCTTTTAACCCCTACTACATTCACTTCCACATTATTTTTTACTTTTTCAGCTATCTTTTGCTTTATCTTCTCAATATCCGAGCCTTTCTTACCTATTATCACTCCAGGTCTAGAAGAATGTATTATTACAGATACCAAATCGATCGTACGCTCTATAATTACTTTAGAAACACCAGCATGCTTAAAAGATTCATTTATATAACTGCGAATAGATAAATCTTGATGCAACCCTTGTTTATAACCCTTCTCAGCATACCAAATAGATGACCAAGTATTAATTATTTTTAACCTAAATCCTTTAGGATTAACGTTTCCCATATTTTTGCACTTTCCTTATTAATTTTCTATTTTTATGAATCATATAATTTCCCCCAATTTTACAGTTATATTACTATAACGTTTACTAACTCTATTAGCTCTACCCATAGCTTTTGGACATACCCTACGCAAAGTAAGAGACTTACCTATTAAAATTTCTTTTATATATAAATTATCGATATCCAATCCATAATTTTGAGCATTAGCAATCGCAGAATTTAATACCTTCCTTATAAGACCTGCAGCTTTCTTTTCACAAAATCTTAATTGCACAGTGGCAAAAGAAACTTTTTTATTACGTACTAAACCAGCAACCAAATTCAATTTACGAGGAGTTGATTTTAAAACCCTAGAACCAGCTTTAACTATTACATCTCTGTTTTTCATATCAATTACCTTCTTGTCGCCTTTTTATCACCACTATGCCCAGTAAATTTACGAGTGGGTGAAAACTCACCAAACTTATGACCTATCATATTCTGATCATTAACATTCACAGGAATGTAATCCTTACCATTATAAACAGCAAACTTTAAACCTAAACAATTAGGAAGAATTACAGAAGCCCTGGAATGAACTTTTATAGCCATGTTAACAAACCCCTTGTTTAAAGCATTATTCACCGACTTTAATATAGAAGGATGACAAAAAGGAGGCTTCCATGCAGATCTACTCATAAACTAACCTTTCAATTGTTTTATATACTTATCACTAGATTTATTTCTCCTTCGAGTTTTCTTTCCTTTTGTTGCAACACCCCAAGGAGTAACAGGATGACGACCACCAGAGGTTTTTCCTTCCCCGCCTCCATGAGGATGGTCAACCGGATTCATTGCAACTCCACGTACAGTAGGTCTAATCCCAAGCCACCTACTTCTCCCAGCTTTACCCAACTTTCTATTCTTATGGTCAGGGTTAGATACTACACCAATAGTAGCCTTGCAAGAAGATAAAATCAACCTAATTTGACCAGACCTGAGTCGTAATAAAACATATTGGCCATCACGACCAACGATTTGTGCATAACAACCAGCAGCTCTAGCAATCGCAGCACCATTACCTGGCTTCAGCTCAACATTATGAACGAAAGAACCAACAGGTATATGCTTGAGTAGTAAACAATTCCCTGGCAAAATATCAGCATCATTCCCAGCTGTAACAACATCACCTGGCTTCATACCTTGAGGAGCTAATATATAAGACTTAATATCATCTTCCTTATATGATATTAACGCCAAAAACCCACTTCTATTTGGGTCATACTCTATTTTTTCAACTATACCTTGACCACTTCTATTACGCTTAAAATCTATCACTCTATACTTCTTTTTGTGACCACCACCCCTATGACGAGTTGTAATTCTACCATGATTATTTCTTCCACCACTGGACTTTTTACCGGATGTAAGAGACTTTTCTGGCTCATCTTTTGATAAACCAACTTTACTTACTAACACAGTCCCACGAGAAGACGGAGTAACAGGATTAAAAAATTTCATACCCATACTAAACGCTCATTATATCTAATTTTTGACCATCCATCAAAGAAAAATAAACTTTCTTTTTCTGTTTTTCACAACCAATCACACCCCTAAAACGCCTATATTTAGGCTTAATTCTAACAACATTTATAGAAGAAATTTTAACATCAAATAGAGACTCTATTGCCAACTTTATTTGACGCTTATTTACATTTACAAAAACATACAAAGAATATTTATTAAACTTCTCCCTCAAAAAAGAGGCCTTTTCTGTAATTATAGGAGATTTTATTATATTATTATATTTGATCATAACAATCTACCTTCAAGATGCTTTAAAGTATCCTTTGTCAACATCACGCATTCGTGATTCAATATATCAAAAACATTTAACCCAATAGGTTTGATTAAGTCTACATAGTGCAAGTTTTTAGCCGCACGCAACAAATCATCTCCATAATCACCAACTATCAAAAAGGAAGAAAATTTAAAATTTTTAATACATTTACACATTTCAGACGTTTTCTTCACATCAATATTTAAATTATCCAGAATAATTACTTGATTATTTAAATACTTTAGAGATAAAGCAATTTTTAAACCAAATTTGCGTACCTTCTTATTAAGAGAATAAGTATGACTCCTCACAACAGGGCCGAAAATAATCCCACCACCTCTAAATTGAGGAGATCGCAAGCTCCCTTGTCTTGCCCTACCGGTACGTTTTTGACCATAAGGTTTAGCTGTTGTACCAGAGACATCACTAATACCTTTTGTTTTATGAGTACCAGCTCTTCTCTTCGCTAATTGCCATCTCACTATATCATGCAAAATACTCAATTTTTGCTTAGCAGAAAATATCAAAGGATTGAGCTGAGCAGTACCTACATTATCATTAGATAGATTAACTAAATTACATTCCATAACTAACTTACCAAATTACTAGCATCATCATTTACATCTAACAGTAAACCTACCGGAAAAGGAACATCTTTATGTAAAGATTTTTTAACTGCATCTCTTACAAAAACATAGGAATTTTTAAACCCAGGAACATTACTACCCTTCACAGCAATTATACTATTTTCATGATCAATGGATAATATCTTCATATTTTGTGCAGTTATCCTGCTGTTACCTAAATGACCAGCCATTTTCTTTCCTTTGAATACTCTACCAGGATCCTGACATTGGCCAGTGGAACCTTGTGATCTGTGAGCAATAGAAACACCATGAGATGCCCTAAGCCCACTGAAATTATGCCGCTTCATCACACCAGCAAATCCTTTACCTATAGAATAACCCGTAATATCAAGATATTGACCAACCACAAAATGATTGATTCCCACTTTTTTACCACATTCTATTCCCGACAGGTCATTTAATCTACTTTCGTATAACTTACATTTATTATTTATACCCTTTTTCTTTAAATATTCCAACTGAGGTTTTGCTATATTTTTAAAATCTCCTGTGCCTAAAATGACTGAATTATAGCCACATTTATCTTGTCCTTTTATATCAATAATATAAGTTTCGCTGAGATGCAATAAAGTTACAGCCATGCGACTATTGTCAGAATACATAGCAGTATGACCAATATTCATCATTAGTAAACCAATTCTCCTCAGCGAATTTATTCTCTTCATTTCCTTCTCCTAAACCTTAACTTCCTTGACTTTTAAATCCACTTCTACGCCAGCAGAAAAAGATAAACCTGTAAGCATCTGCATCATAGTAGGAGTAAGATCATGTAAAACAATCAAACGCCTAGAAGTTCTCATTTCAAACTGTTCACGAGATTTTTTATCAACGTGAGGAGATCTATTAACAATAAATTTAGAATCTTTTCTTGGCAACGCAATCGGACCAGATAATTTTGCACTGGACCGCTTTAATTCATCAACAAATTTTCGAACACAATCCTCCAATAAAGAACAATCGAAAGCCTTAATGTTAATATATATATCTTGCTTCATCTTAGTTACTACACTCACTCCAAAATTTCAGAAACAACACCAGAACCAACAGTTCTACCGCCTTCTCTTATCGCAAAACGCAATCCCTTATCCATTGCTATCGGTACTTGCAATTCTACTTCTACACTCACATTATCTCCTGGCATTACCATCTCCTTCCCATCTAGCAATTTTATGCTCCCAGTTACATCCGTTGTCCTTAAATAAAACTGTGGCTGGTAATTCGCAAAAAATGGTGTATGCCTTCCTCCTTCCTCTTTCTTTAATATATAAACCTCCGCCTTAAACTTTCTATGCGGCGTTATCGTCCCCGGTTTTGCCAATACTTGCCCTCTCTCTACTTCTTCTCTTTTTGTTCCTCTTAACAATATTCCTACATTGAGTCCTGCACTTCCCTTATCCAGCAACTTCTTAAACATTTCTACACCTGTGCATATCGTCTTTTGCGTTCCCTTCAGACCTATTATCTCTATCTCTTCTCCCGTCTTTATCTCTCCCTTCTCTATCCTTCCTGTTACCACCGTTCCTCGCCCCGATATCGAAAACACATCTTCGATTGGCAATAAAAATGGTAAATCCACAGGCCTTGGTGGAACCGCCACATATTCATCTAACTTTTCCATCAATTTATCTATTGATTTCTTTCCATATTCGCTGCTGTCACCCTCCAGCGCCTTGAGTGCTGAACCAACTACCACAGGCACTTCATCCCCTGGAAATCCGTATTTATTCAGCAATTCCCTCACTTCCATTTCTACTAAATCTATCATATCAGCATCAGCAACATCAGCTTTATTTATATACACCACGATATATCCAACACCCACCTGCTTCGCCAGCAATATATGCTCTCTCGTTTGTGGCATTGGCCCATCAACCCCTGACACTACCAATATCGCCGCATCCATCTGTGCTGCACCTACTATCATGTTCTTTACATAGTCAGCGTGTCCAGGACAATCAACGTGTGCATAATGCCTTTTCTCTGTCTGATACTCAACATGCGCTGTTGCTATCGTTATCCCCCTCTTCCTTTCTTCTGGCGCTTTATCTATCTGATCGTACGCTACAAAATTTCCATAATGCTTTGTTATTGCCGCTGTTAACGTTGTCTTCCCATGATCCACATGTCCTATTGTTCCCACATTTACATGCGGCTTTCCAAATGCTTCCACTACTGCTGTCATAATTTAAACTTTTCTACCTAAAATACAAATACATCAATAAATAATATGTTGATTTTATAAAAATACAACAAAAAAAAGAGCGGATAGTGGGAATCGAACCCACGTCACTAGCTTGGAAGGCTAGAGCTCTACCATTGAGCTATACCCGCACAATGGAGGAGGTAGGATTCGAACCTACGTACGCTCACGCGGACAGATTTACAGTCTGTTACCTTTAACCACTCGGTCACTCCTCCGCAAAAATTTGTTAAGAGAATACTATTTTAGCATCTTAACTTAAGCTCTTATTGTATTTAATACTAAACGCCTAAAATTAAAAAATCAAGCAATAAAACCTACCCTAATTAAAATCATGCAGATTTCATTTTATACAACACAATATTGTCAATAAAACGTCTAAACAAATAATGCGAATCATGCGTACCTGGCGCTTCTTCTGGATGATATTGCACAGAAAAGACTGAGTAATCCTTCATCATTATTCCCTCTACACTATTATCAAATAGAGAAATGTGAGTAATTTCAACATTACTTGGAAGAGAAGCTGAATCAACAACAAAACCATGATTTTGGCTAGTGATCTCAACTTTTCCACTACTTACATCATAAACTGGATGGTTACTCCCTCGGTGACCTATATCCATCTTAATGGTCTTTGCCCCCAAAGTAATCGCAAGTAGTTGATGGCCCATGCATATGCCAAAAATTGGTATTTTATATTTTATAATAATGTCTATTTCTGAAACTACACTTTCTCCTATTTCTTGCGGATCACCAGGACCATTTGAAAGCACTATCCCATCTGGATTCATACTCAACACTTTTTGAGCAAAACCTGTGCTTGGTCTGATTAATTCAACTGTACAACCAAGTTCTATTAAGCGTGAAACTATACTGATTTTTACGCCAAAATCAACGATTACAACCCTATATTTTGCATTAAGGTCACTTTTAAAATTACTATGCAAGCTGACTTTATTGGTTATTTCTATCCCATTTACAGATTTGTATTCCTTCAATTTGTCCAACGCATGCGCCTTACTCGATGAGCATATCATTCCATTTTGAGATCCATGTTCTCTCAAATGTCTCGTTAAAGCTCTAGTATCAACTCCTGATATCCCAATCACGTTATTTTTCTCTAACCAATCATTTAAACTGATATATGAAGAAGGGTGGGACATAGAAGAAAGTTCACGCATAACCACACCACTTGCAAAAATTTTCTTTCCTTCATTATCCTTATGGTTTATTCCAACGTTACCAATATGAGGAAAAGTGAACGTTATAATTTGATCGGCAAAAGAAGGATCAGTTATAGTATGCTGATAACCGGTCATACCAGTGGTAAAACAGACCTCACCTATGCATTTGCCTTTTTTACCTACTGATTTTCCCCAAAAGCACTTGCCATCTTGTAAAATTAAAACTGCGTCCTGCACTTCATTATCTATTTAACTGATTCAAAACAGTATACAAGAATTTCAAATAATACGTAACTCTTTCTAAAATTCCAAATTTAACCACGAAGCAGCAAAAAATAACATGAAAAACTTTTAATACAATCTTTCATATAAAATATATAGTTGACTACCTTCATATTTCGTATTAGATATAGGTAAATCATAAGTAAAGTGGAGGGTAATAATGAACACTGGTACAAATCAATCAAAAAAAATAAATGAGAAGTGGTTAGCTGGAGGAATTGGCGCGCTATTATTTGTAATGATGCTACCGTCGATTCTTCTTTTAGCAAAAATAGCTATAGGGCTAATTATGGTTTCAGTTGCAGCAATAGCGATAAAAGTTGCCTTAAAAACAATATCGAATGCTTTAGAGGATAAACAGGCAGATCAAAGCCAAGCGACGCAACAAACAACACAAAGTAAAATTATAAACCTGGCTATTGGATTAACATCTATATTCGTAGGAGGATTATCACTATTCATTATAGCACAAACTGGCTTAATTGCAGCATGTGCAGCTATAACTGCTTTAGCTCTACACGAATATGTTAAAAATCAAGAAATAGGAAAAGAGATAAATGATAAATTCGATAAGGTAGCTGACGATACAATCAATTTTATTGTTAGCAGTGTTGAAAAACTTATTCCAACAAAGCCGCCAGGCATAACAGCCTAAACTGTCTCCGTTCAGGGCATAAGTGTTACAAGTAGCATTATATAAAGCGATTAATGGCATCCTCCTGATAATAGAATAATTGTATCTGTTCAGGGGCATCGCAAATATTGAAGCAAAAGTGGTCAGTGCTTACTATACGAATATTGTGATTTGAATCCACTAGGGAGGATGTCATCCCAGTGCCCAGACACTGGGATCCAGGAATTTTGATTAGAGATTAAATTGGTGAGTATAAAAGTAGCTAATCCTACGTTAAAATACAACGTTTTTAATGGGACTGCGTAAAAGGGCTGGATTCCAGTGTCAAGCACTGGAATGACACCTTTGTGTTTGAGGCAAAACCTGCTATAACATTTCTTCGCAAACAAACGTTCGTACAGTTATGTATCAGCTACTTTCATGGCACCATTTGTTGTAAACTCACATTTCTCTATGATTATCTTTATTTGCCGCTTTCCCGAACGGATGCTCTACAGTTATTTCCTCATTAATAGAGCGAGGTGCACCGGAACCAGGTACAACGATATTCTCGTGCGATTGCATATCCTTCTTTTCCTCACATGGTGTTTGCTTAATGAAATGTTCTACTAAAACTTCATGTAAAGCTTTACCTTCTATAAGCACAGCCTCGTTTTGCTTAGCTAATTCTAAAATTTCCTTTGGTTCAACATCTTTACCGTCAATAGTTGATTTTTTAATACTAACTTGACCTAAATTTATATTTAGAACAACAGTACAGTTAAGGTCTTTTCCAGATTCATCTTTTGCACCCCAACTAATTTCGATGTCACATATTGCAAATTTTGTAAAGGAGTAGTTGCTCTGTTGTTTCTCATTCTTCTCAATTGTTACTATTCTTTCACCATTGCTGTATATTTTTGCTCTTTTTACCTCGCTTTTCTCTTCTTCCATTCTTTTAGTTTTTTCAGTGAAAAGACGACTGGTTTCTAAACTTTGTTCAGGTTTAGTAATGTTGATATTAAGATGGTCATAATGATTAAGAAGACGGTTTGCATATGGACATGGCACATAACACCCATCAAAGAAAGCAATTGCACTACCAGTTTTTAGAAATTCTTGTCTATCGCTCATTCCTTCACCAATTCGAATAAGATATCTACCCAACCTCTTTTTAAAATTTTCTTTTAACTCCTCCTGATCTTTAGAAGTAAGCTTCTTATCCAATATACCCATTATTTCTTTTCGCTTACTCAATACCACATAATTGAAAAGGAAAATATCATCCTCTCGATAATAATTTGCTATCTTGTCAAATGGATCTGCCGGCCAACCGTTATTATAATTTACGAAATCAGAAGAATCTTCACACTTATTATCCTTAAAATCAAAATTCAATCTTTCAAAATCTGATAATACTTTTTCTGCCCTATCTTCAAAAGACCGAAGTCCATCTTGAAGTTCTTTTCCATAACTCATTCCTTTGTCAATTTGAAGAACATATTGACCATATTTCTTTCTAAACTCCTCCTGTTCTTCGAGGAGAGGAAGATTCCTATCTAATATATCGATTATTTCTTTCCGCTTATTCAATATCACGTAATTAAAGAGGGAACTCTTCCCCTTCTTTTCATAATCGTCTGCTATTTTGTCAAAACACTTATTATCCTTAAACTCCAATTCCTCAAAATCTGAGAGCACACTTTGTACCTGAGTCTTATCGAATTGAAGATTTGCTTGAGGAGATAGAAGAGTCAACTTTTCTTCACTTTCCTTGGTACTCGAATTTTTGTACAAACCATTAAATAGATTTATAATACTAGAAAACATTTCACACCTCTATTGTTATAAGTAAACTTGATTATATCTTAATGCTAAATGTTGTAAAGCTAAAATTAGAAACTAAAAAAGCTAACATAAGTTCTGCATTGTTTGCAGCTTTATCAGCCTATTAGGCAGAATTATTAAAGAATTAGTTGAATAGGTATTATGATTCAATTTAACTCCATCCACAAGTTCTCCGCTTGTTACTCCAGTTGCAATAAACACTGATTCACCTCTTGCCATATCTTTTACGGTGTAGATTTTTTCTGGATCGTGAATGTTCAAATCTTTTGCTCTTTCTTTTAACTGATCTGTGTCAAATATTAATCTTCCTTCCATCTGCCCACCTATTGAGCTTAGCGCTGCAGCCGCAAGCACTCCCTCTGGTGCTCCTCCTATGCCGATATACATATCATGATTGCCATTTACTAGTGAAACTACGGCCGCAACATCACCATCATCTATTAGTTTAATTTTTGCTCCTAATTTCCTGATTTTCTCTATTAATTCACTATGCCTTTCACGTTTAAGTACAGTTACCACGAGATCATTCACTTTGCACTTTTTTGCCTTGGCTAAATTGTCTAGATTCTTTTCAATGCTATTTTTTAGTGAGACTACACCCTCTGGAAGATTTTTTCCTACTGCTATCTTTTCCATATAAACATCAGGTGCATGTAAAAAATTACCTTTTTTCGTTGCAGCAAGAACGGACATTGCCCCTGATTTGTAATGAGCACAAATCGTAGTGCCTTCAAGTGGGTCAACAGCAATGTCAATCTCAGGACCATTTCCAGTGCCAACCTTCTCGCCAATATATAGCATCGGCGCTTCATCTCTCTCACCTTCACCAATTACGATAGTACCATTTATTTCCATTGAACTTAATACTGTACGCATTGCATCAACTGCAACCTGATCGGCCTTTTTTTCGTCACCGAAGCCTGCTAGTTTATATGCAGCAAGCGCCGCAGCTTCGGTCACTTTAACTAATTTATAGGCTAAATCTTCCATCATTTGCTTTAAGAACTATATTCAATATATATCATGCTGCTTGAAACTGCAATATGCCTTGACTCATTGCGAGAGAGTTGCTATAATAAATTAGATAGTAACAGTGGTAAAATTTGACATGACTTATGAAGAGATAAAGGAATTGTAACTAACAATCCTAATATAACTGCTGAGAAGTTTTACAGGACATTGATACAGGGAGGAAAAACAGATGCAAAAATTTTTGATTTACTTGCAGATGCCACCAGTTCAGAAAGGCACGGTGTTTCAGACGATTATACTGTATTTCTAAAAACTATTGAATTGTTCGCACAGTTAGATATTCAAGTTAAGAAAAGCAGCGGTGGTAGAACTATGTTGGACATAGCTGTAACAAATAACCAAGCTGACGTTGTTAAGGTACTTTTGGATAGTGGCAAATTTAATGAAGAAGAAAAATTGCATGCCTTGAATTCTGCTATTGTTCAAGGTAATGTCCAAGAAGTTGAGCTAATTTTAGGTTACGTGAGTCCTGCAAACAGGAAAGAGGCTTTAGAAGTGGCCATACAGGTAGGTAAAACTGAAATTGTTAATGCGTTCTTGAATAGTGGTAAGCTTAATGAAGAAAACAGAGCAAAACCTTGCAGCAGTAATGGGAACATTGGTAGTAGACCTATAGCAACAGTTCCTCTAACCAGTACCAATGGTGATAATCATAATAACAAAAACAAAACGCCTGTAATACCAGAGGAAACAAATACTAAGCAAACTGCCACACCAAATAATGATAATAAAGCTAACGGCTTCGTAGATGCTCAATTTTCTATGCCAAATGAACAAGAAACTAAATATAAAGAGAGCAAAAAGGATTTTTACACCTCATTGACAAAAGATGTTGTTGGAGTTGTTATTACAGGATTATTCATTACTGCTGCTGTAATGGTTCCATTTGTAGCTGGTGCAGTAGTTTGCAGTGTCATAGCTGCTTTGGTTGCAATATACACCGGGTTGCATGTAAAAAATTCTACATTACCAAGTTATAGGGAGATGAGAGAGAATGAAGTTGAACGTGTAACAGGATGTCATCCCAGTGCCCAGACACTGGGATCCAGAAGGCCATAATAAAAACTAGATTCCAGCGTCACGCGCTGGAATGACACCCTCTGGTGGGCTCAAACCATATGAGTAGCCAACACTGCCACTATACTTACCTAGCAAATTTAGATCTAACACTAAACTGTGCTGCCACTAACTTTGCAATCGGTACTCTATAGGGTGAGCATGAAACATAATCCACCCCTGATTCGATGAGAAACTCTATAGATTTTGGATCTGCTCCATGCTCTCCACATATACCCAGTTTTATTTCTTTTCGGGTTTTTTTGCCTCTTTCAATGGCCATCTTGATTAACTCCCCTACCCCTTCGATGTCCAGCACTTCAAATGGGTCGTTTTCGAATATGTTGCTTTCCTTATAAGAATCGAGGAAATTAACTGAATCATCTCTTGAAAGTCCCATGGTTGTTTGCGTTAAATCATTAGTGCCAAAACTAAAGAACTCTGCATGTTTTGCTAACTTATCAGCAATCAGTGCTGCTCTTGGTAGTTCTATCATCGTTCCAATTGAATAAGCCTTGTCTGATGTCATTCCAGCGCGTGACGCTGGAATCTGCGTCTGGATCCCAGCTGAGATAACAGAGGATTCTTTCTTTGCTAGCTCGCATATCAGAATAAATTCTTTCTCGCTCATGATAAAAGGAATCATGATTTCAGGCTCCACTTCTATCTTCTTTTCTTTCTTTAATTCACTTGCAGCACTAAGTATTGCCCTAATCTGCATGCTATATATTTCAGGATGAGAAATAGCAAGTCTACAACCTCGATGGCCAAGCATTGGGTTCTTTTCTGATAACTGTGCTATTTTATTTTTTACTGACTCAACTGACTTACTAAGTGATTTGGCAATTTTTTCTATAGTAGACTGATCATTGGGTAAAAATTCATGCAAAGGTGGATCAAGCAACCGTATAGTGACTTCCCTGCCCTCCATAATAGAAAATATTTCTTTGAAATCAGACTTTTGCATTTCTTCTAGTTTAATGAGCGCATTTGCCCTTTCATTTTCATCGTCAGCTATTATCAATTTTTGAATGAATTCGATTCTATCACTAGCGAAAAACATATGTTCTGTGCGACATAAGCCTATACCTTCTGCACCGAATTCTTTTGCAATTTTTGCATCTTTTGGAGTATCAGCGTTCGCTCTCACTTTGATCGTTTTGATTTCATCTATCCAGTTGATTATCGTTTTGAATTCTTGCGATAATTCAGGTGAAATTGTAGGAAGAATGCCAAGCATAACCTCCCCTGTTCCTCCGTTGATGGTAATTGGTTCACCTTTATTTACTTTTGTATCCCCTACAGAAAAGAAAGTTCCATCTTTATCGATATAAAATCCACTCACACTGCAAATGCATGGCTTACCCATTCCACGGGTTACAACAGCAGCATGCGAGGTCATCCCTCCCCGTGCTGTTACTATGCCACTTGCAGCATTCATTCCATTAATATCTTCAGGACTCGTTTCTGACCTTACTAAAATCACTTTTTTGCCCTGCTCTGCAGCTTTTTCAGCATCACTTGCACTAAACACTACATATCCAGAAGCAACACCTGGAGAAGCAGGTAGCCCCTTCCCTATTACTTTTTGGTCACTCTCAACGTCAAGAACTGGATGCAATAAATTGTCAAAGGTTTTTGGATCAATTCTCAATATTCCTTCTTCTTTTGTAATCGTTCCTTCGTTTACCATATCAACTATTATGCGAATAGCAGCTTCAGCCGTGCGCTTACCAGACCTAGTCTGCAAAATCCATAACTTACCGTCCTGCACAGTAAATTCGATATCCTGCATGTCTTTATAATGCCTTTCAAGTTTTTCACATACCGCGCATAATTCTCGGTAGACACTTGGCAGCAACTTCTCCATGGTGTTTTTTTGCTCTCCGTCAATTGGCATAGGAGTATAAACACCAGAAACCACATCCTCACCCTGAGCATTAACCAAAAACTCACCAAAAAGCTTTTTTTCTCCAGTTGAAGGATTTCGTGTAAATATCACACCAGTTGCAGAATTATCATTTAAATTACCAAAAACCATTGCTTGCACGTTGACTGCTGTTCCAAGGTTTTCAGGAATATTATGTATTCTTCTATAGGAAACAGCCCTATCATTTTTCCAAGAGGCAAATACCGCATTAACTGAGTTTAACAATTGCTCTTCAACGTTCTGCGGAAAATGTTTTCCTGTTTTTTCATGTACTATCCTTTTGAAATTGTTAACAATTTCTTTTAAAACATCAACATCAAGATCAGCTAAGCTTTTTGCTCCACTCTTTTGCTGCTTATTATCAACAACATCTTGAAATAGGTGATGGTCAAGCTGTAGTACAACATTGGAGTACATCATAATGAAACGGCAGTAGCTATCGTAAGCAAAACGTTCGCCACTTTTTTTTGCAAGCCCAACAACGGTTTCATCATTTAGACCAACATTTAAAATAGTATCAAGCATGCCCGGCATTGAACTAACACTACCAGAGCGTATGGAAACTAATAAGGGATTATTTAAATCCCCAAATTTACAACCGATGTCATTTTCGAGCATCGTCATGTAGTTTTTAATTCCACTACATATGTCATTCCAGTGCGTGACCACATTTTTTTCTGGATCCGAGTAATCAGATACTTGGATGACAGAAGATCTATTGTCTTGATAATAGACTTTGCAAGCAGAGGTGGAAATTGTGAAACCAGGTGGAACAGGAATGCCAACATTGCACATTTCTGCTAAATTTGCCCCCTTTCCTCCCAGCAGATTTTTCATTTCTGCATTGCCTTCGCATTTACCCTGGCTAAAGTAATGTATTAACTTTTCCCCCATCATTTTCTCCGGATTTTCACTGATAAACACATTGTACATATAGTTCCAATAAACCTGTGAGAACTTGAAACCTTAGGATAATAAATTTTACAAAATTTTGCAACAACGTTCCTTACAACAACATCAGTAAAGTTAACAAAAAAGACGACAAATTATTGAATTATTATTAATAAGAATATATAATATAAAGATACATTTAAAAATTTTTTTATGGCTCTTTCTAAATTTCTCGACCCCAAGAATGATGTTGCGTTCCGGCGTATTTTTGGTACTGAAAAAAATAAAGACATCCTCATTCACTTTCTCAATGATATTTTGGGGTTCACTGGCAAAGATGAAATAAAAGAAATAGAATTCCTCAGCACTATTCAAGATGCTGAAATTGCCTCTAAAAAACAAAGTATCGTTGATGTTCTTTGCAGGGATGAAAATGGGGTGCAAGTAATAGTCGAAATGCAAGTTGCCAAAACTAAAGGCTTTGAAAAACGCGCTCAATATTACGCTGCTAAAGCTTATTCAAGGCAAGCTGATAAAGGTGATCAATATCAGGGTCTTAAAGAAATCATTTTTATAGCTATTGCTGATTGTATTCTCTTTCCTAATAAATCTGAGTATAAGTCAGATCATGTAATGTTAGACAAAGATAGCTATGAACATGATTTAAAAGATTTTTATTTTACATTTATTGAGTTACCAAAATTTCCTAAAACTAAAGAAGACCAATTGGAGAGTATAGTTGAAAAATGGATCTATTATTTTAAATATGCAGATGAAACTAGCGAAGAAGAATTGGAAAAGATAATAGGTAGTGATGTAATAATTAAAAAGGCATATGAAGAACTAAATAGATTCAACTGGTCAGAGAAAGAATTTATTGCCTACGAACAGGAAATAAAACGTATTCGTGATGAACGGGCTGTTCTTGAACAAAAACTTGATGATGCTAAAAAGGAAGGAAAAATTGAAGTTGCAAAAACAATGCTAGCTAATAATGTTGATGTCACCACTATTGTTAAGTTTACTGGCCTCTCCATGAGTGAGATCAAAGAATTGCAGAATTAAGTGGACCCGCAAACGGTTACACGAAATAATGCTGCAGCCTGACCAGATGATAAGTACATTTAGCCTATTTATCTTTATACTTTCATGTCAATTTTATAAATCAAATTTATTTCTGTGAGTAGCTACAATTTAAAGACCTTGCTTCATCAATGTAATGGAACAAAACCTTTTTAGTAAGTTCAAAACCCTCTAAAGTCTCTCCTTCGCATCTTGCTGTAATGCAGTTTTGCGTATTTGATACCCTAAGAAGCCACCAACCTTTATTATCGGTTACCTTAACACCATCAAGATCTGAAAATACAATATTTTGCTGCTCCAGTGTTTTCTTTATTGACTCAATTATGTGAAACTTTTTCTCATCTTTCACTACAATCTTCACTTCATGAGTGATATATAACTTCGGTAAATCCTCAATCACCTGAGATAGGCTTTGGTTTTTCTTAAGCAAAATGTCAACTGCTTTAACAGCAGAATATAGCCCATCATCAAAACTTAGCTCAGAAAAGAAGAAGTGCCCGCTTAATTCACCAGCAAACTTTGCCTCTTCCTCTACCATCTTCTTCTTAACTAGTGAATGTCCAGTAGCGCAGGTAATAACTTGCCCTCCTAACTTACTAATAAAATCATGCACCTTCATACTCATTTTTACGTTAGCAATAACTTTGCTTTCTGGATATTCCTCCAACACTTCACGTGCAAAAATTATAAACAAATGGTCATTGGAAACAACGTTGCCTTTATTATCAATTAAGCGCACCCTATCGCTATCACCATCTAGCGCAATGCCAAGATCACATTCACATTCCTTCACAATGTCAATTAATTGAGCGAGGTTCTTTTCCTCTATGGGATCTGGATCATGCAGTGGAAATGCCCCATCTATAGAGTTATTAGTTACGATATGCGTATGACCAGGCAAGATCTTTTCAATATACCTTATAATTCCACTTGCTGGACTATTTCCACAATCCCAGGCTATTTTTAATTTCTGTGTAGTATTATTCTTCACTGCACCTTTTAATATGCGAATGTACTCACCATATATATTTATGTTAATTAAGCTTCCAATTCTTGTACTGTTTTTAATTGGACTGCTTATAATTTCCTTCATTTCTTGATCTGAGAAGACTTTTTCATTACTAAAAAATTTAAAGCCATTATATTCGCTGGGGTTATGAGAGGCAGTTATTATGATACCAAGATCCGCCTGTGTGATTTGTGTTGCAGCGTAAAGCATAGGTGAAGAGCATAGTCCAACGCGTATAACATTTGCACCGGATAAAGTTAAGCCCCTAATTAATTCTCTTTCTATACCTGGTGAATCTATTCTGCTGTCGTAGCCGACACAAACACTAGCTACGGTTTGGCCAAACTTTCTACCTATCTCGTACCCATCATTAATCTGCAAGTCTTTGCCTATTATACCTCTAATATCGTATTTTCTTATAATGGTATTGTCCATACTGTACTTCTTGAAGTGACTACTATATAACATTTTGGCCAAATGCTCAAGTTTATTTATCCAACAATTAGTTGACTTTTTAAAGAAATCTGTTAATATTATAGTATATTTTTTAAAATGTAAAATTATGCCACAGGAAAACGAAAATGTATTTATAGCTGAAAGTCAAAGTTTAGATGTAGATGAACAGCAGAAAAAGGATATTTTAGATGTGATTGAATCTTGTAGCAGCTTTCAAGAGACTATAAAACAATTGGAGGAAAAAAATTTAATCTGGTATTTTATTGGCCCTTTACGCAAAGATGAGGACATTACAGGACAGATAAATTTAAAGTGGGAAAAGGAGTTCCAAAAATTTGAGCAATCAATAAATGAAACACATAGAGAATTTGAAGCATCTTTACCAAATCAAAATTTCTTAGCGTATTCAACAAAAGATGATGACTTCAAAATTAGATTTGAAAATGAAGAAAAACCAATAGAAATTAGCAATATTTTAAGAGCTAGCAGTGAAGGTAAGGTTTATAACATATCTTTAGGGAAAGATAGTCAAATAACTGCAACCAAAAAAGGCAGCGAAAGGCACTATGATTTTACTGGTTCAAGCTCATGTGAAATGACCATTAATTGGCAGGCTAAGGATTCTGAAGGTAACAGCATAGACTGTAGCATGACCGTAAAATTGGATTCTGGTGGTATACAGAGTGTTATTGGTGAGCCAAAATTTGGAGGAATAACGAGTTCAGAAGAAGTATTAAAGTTAGTTGGACAAAATAAAGAAGTTTTTATCAACGGAAAAACTCTGTATCAAGCTTTTACTGGCATATCCAAGAGTGTAGACGATCAGCAAGTACCAGCAGAGGAAATATTTACAAAAGATCTACATATATCACCACAGTCACCTACACCAAGCAGCAGTGGGTATTCCTCACTGCCATTAAGTTAAGGAAGGAATGGTAAAAAACGAACCAGA
>NZ_QESS01000001.1:158454-194331 GCF_009012935.1 Wolbachia endosymbiont of Nasonia oneida
GATAAGGGCGCTGGCGAAGGGTGTCAAGTAAGTTTTTTCGTTTCTATACGCGCTACCTTAAGACTTCAACGTCTTAACGCACCTGACCCTACCAGCATATAAATTTGCATGGCTCTTTCCAGTATTAAGCAATGCAAGTCCAATGTTGTCTACATTAGAGCGCAGTTCCCCTATTTCCTCATTATTTTCATTCGTTACTTTAGTGCCAATATCTGGAAGTGCGTTATCTCCCTCAACAAGGTAAAGTTTTCTTCTGAATATTTCTTGTCTGCTCATTCGATTTACGACTTCCTGACCTATATAACACCCCTTATTAAAGCTTATACCGTTTACTTTATCGATTAAAAATTGCAGTGGAAATGATGAATTCTGCACCATATCTTTCGCTCCATCTGGAACGAGATTTTGAATTCTAACTTTTTCATACTGAGTAAAATCCCCAACCGGCTCTTTCATTTCATCTTTATGTATGATCCTCATTCCTAGCAGCTTGTGCCTTGGATCTTGAAAAATAACTTGTGATTCACTACTACACTCCGCCAACTTAGTATTAAACAAAACCCCAACCTTATACAGTGCGCTAATGTCTTTAATTTTCACTCTCAAATAAGTTTTAAGCAAATCTAGTTTCTCGATTATTTGCTGCAAATGCATGTTTTCGCACTCCAAGAGGGTGTATTTACCATATTCAATAAGAAAAAAATCATATAGATATTTTCCCTGAGGGCTAAGCAATAAAGAGTAAATGGCTTTTTGGCTATCCAACTTATTAATATCATTGGTTATAATACCCTGCAGAAAATCTCTAGTGTCAGGACCATATAGCACTATCACACCACGACTTAAAAATGGTATATAACTCATGAAATCTCTATAAATAAATCTAAATTCTATTATATAACATTAGGCTCTTTATAGAAACTGCTTTTGGCGTACATATTTTATATGGTGTGCATATTTTACAAACTCCAGCCCTTGAAATCTAACTTACGAGTATATATATAAAGTTATAGGTTAATTTGTTGAGAGGAAAAGCAAATGTCAAATGTAAATTTAAATGTATTAGATGATAGCGTGCTGATCAAGCCTATTAGCGAGGAAAAGCAGGGTGGAATTATGCTTCCATCAAGTGTTGAAAAGAAACCTACTAAAGGTGAAATCATAGCAACTGGTGAAGGTTCACGCAACTCAAATGGCGAACGCGTAACTTTAACTGTCAGGGCTGGTGATAAAGTGTTCTATCGTCAATGGGCTGGTACAGAAATAGAACATAATGATGAAAAGCTTATCGTGATGAAAGAGTCCGATATACTTGCTGTCATTAAATAGCAGTCTTTATTTTACTAAACTAAAACAAAGCACGACATAGTGCATTGTAAGTAATTTTATTATAGTTTTCTAAATTTTTTATTAACAAGAGGTGATAAAAATGACTAATGTAGTAGTATCAGGTGAGCAGTTGCAAGAAGCCTTTCGTGAAGTCGCAGCAATGGTAGACTCAACGGTGGCAATAACTGCGGGACCTAGAGGAAAAACAGTAGGGATTAATAAGCCCTATGGTGCACCGGAAATCACAAAAGACGGTTATAAGGTAATGAAGGGTATCAAGCCTGAAAAACCACTAAATGCTGCAATAGCAAGTATCTTTGCCCAAAGTTGTTCTCAATGTAACGACAAAGTTGGTGATGGTACAACAACGTGCTCAATACTAACTAGCAACATGATAATGGAAGCTTCAAAATCAATTGCTGCTGGAAACGATCGTGTTGGTATTAAAAACGGAATACAGAAGGCGAAAGATGTAATATTAAAGGAAATTACGTCAATGTCTCGTACAATTTCTCTAGAGAAAATAGACGAAGTGGCACAAGTTGCAATAATATCTGCAAATGGTGATAAGGATATAGGTAACAGTATTGCTGATTCCGTGAAAAAAGTTGGAAAAGAGGGTGTAATAACTGTTGAAGAGAGTAAAGGTTCAAAAGAGTTAGAAGTTGAGCTGACTACTGGCATGCAATTTGATCGCGGTTATCTCTCTCCGTATTTTATTACAAATAATGAAAAAATGATCGTGGAGCTTGATAATCCTTATCTATTAATTACAGAGAAAAAATTAAATATTATTCAACCTTTACTTCCTATTCTTGAAGCTATTGTTAAATCTGGTAAACCTTTGGTTATTATTGCAGAGGATATCGAAGGTGAAGCATTAAGCACTTTAGTTATCAATAAATTGCGTGGTGGTTTAAAAGTTGCTGCAGTAAAAGCTCCAGGTTTTGGTGACAGAAGAAAGGAGATGCTCGAAGACATAGCAACTTTAACTGGTGCTAAGTACGTCATAAAAGATGAACTCGGAATCAAGATGGAAGATCTCACGCTTGATGATCTTGGTACGGCTAAAAATGTTAAAATTACTAAAGATAATACCACAGTTGTCAGCGAAAATAGCGATTCTGACAGTGTGAAAGCTAGAATCGAGCAGATTAAATCTCAAATTGAAACTTCAACTTCTGATTATGATAAAGAAAAGCTAAGAGAACGTTTAGCAAAATTATCAGGTGGCGTTGCTGTGCTCAAAGTTGGTGGAGCAACTGAAGTGGAAGTTAAAGAACGTAGAGATAGAGTCGAAGATGCGCTGCATGCAACAAGAGCTGCAATTGCAGAAGGTATAGTTCCAGGTGGTGGGGTTGCGCTTCTTTATGCTTCATCTGTTCTCGACAAATTAAAAGGTGCAAGTGACGAAGAGCAAATAGGCATAAACATTATCAAGAAAGTTCTCAGTGCTCCAATTAGAAGGTTAGTTAAAAATGCTGGTCTTGAATCTGCTGTTATAATTGACTATTTGATTAAGCAGAATGATAAAGAGCTTATATACAACGTTGAGGCTATGAATTACGCTAATGCATTTACAGCTGGTGTGATTGATCCAGCAAAAGTGGTGCGTATTGCTTTTGAAACAGCGGTATCTGTTGCGAGTGTGCTGATAACTACTGAATCTATGATAGTTGATGTACCAAGCAAAGAAAATGCTTCATCTCCTATGGGTGCAGGAGAAATGAGTGGCATGGGTGGATTCTAAGTAGAATGAAACCGTGGAGCAATTGCTCCACGGTAGTTCCAAAAAATCTCACATTTTACTATTCGTTAAAGGTAATACGTTTGGTGCAGAAATGCACTACTGTTTGCATCCGTTTCACTCCTTTATATTGTGGTTGTCTAATAACAAAAAGGCAGCATAAGAAAACTATAACCCCTAGTATATTTATACTATAGCTGACCCAAGCAACACGTCATACCGCGATTCATTCCACAACTGTACGAACATTACAATATGGCACATAGTAAACGATGTCATGAAAGTAGCTGACACTGGGATGACACCCATTTGTTCCTATAGTTGTCTTTTCTCGTCTACCTTATTTTGCCACTCTGCTGAACAGATACAATTTACAACCACCCCCCTACCCTTTTTAGTTGTTCAGCAAATATAGAGAGGTTAAAGGGAGTGGTATTACTTAAACAACTAAATAAAAAACCAGGTAGATCATTCTGAAATTCTTGCATTTTTGTCCATAATTTTGTTAAATAACTTCCCTTTTGGTCATATCGAACCAAATTTCTTTTTCACACCACCTTTTAAGCCACTTTCGTTAGTTTTTGTCATAATGCGATCAAACACTCCCAATAACCTCTTTAATAGGTTTGGAGTTAGCGAAGAGATAAGATCAACAGATACGTTATTGTTTTTGTCATCACCACTTGCTTTATAGTCTATTGAAACGATTCCCCTACTTTTCCCACCAGTAAGAAGTTTTCCAATTATAGGAATTTTTAACAAAGATTTATTAATTGAATATGCTGGTATTACTTGTCCTGCAACCTGGAATTTATAATTTCTAATATCGAGCTTACCACCAGTGCTAATACCTAACTCCGCCCCTTCAAGCCAAGATTCTTCAATTTCAATAGTGCCATCTTTGTATGAAAAAGGTGCATTACATTTGTAAAAGTATACACCTTCATTTTTTATGGCATTTACAATGCCAGGCAATGAAGACATCGACAATAAAGTAGTAAGTAGTGGAGCATCTTTGATGTAGAAATTGCTAATGGATAACGTACCATAATGTTCTCCACTTTCTCTCTGAGGAGAGAGATAAAAAGACAATTTGCCGTTTTTAATTGATTTACTAATGCCTAAGGAACGCAAAAGCATACCTGAATTATCCGCATATATTTCGAGCCCTATTCCACTGTATTCTGCTAGTATGTTGCTGCTATCTTCCAGAAACTGCCCTGTAAATTGACTTCCATTGCAATTACCTTTAGTACAGGTTACATTCAGCTTAGCATTTTTGATAACGATGCCTTCTTTCATAATTACATTGTCAACATTCATACTAATCTCTATATCTTTATTTAATCCATTACTGTTTTTGCCAAGCAAGCCTAAAATATCACTTAAGTTAATTTCCTCACCATAAATAGTTATGGCATTTTTCTCCTTACCTGATTCAATTTCTATACTAAAATCATTATCAGGCAATTTAAAGCTACTAGAATTTAAATATAAATTTCCATTTTCTACTCTTCCGCTGAATTTTATATCTAGGTCATTTCCTACAATGTCTAATTTATCTACTAACAATTCACCTGCTCCTTTTAACCTTGTAGAAAACAAAATTTTATTGTGATCTTCAAAGCGATTTTTCCACCCTAAGTAGCTTGAATGTGATTCAAATTCTGATAAATCTATATCACCATTAACATACCCCGTCTTATCTTGATTTATCACTGACTCTAAATTTGCACTGACATAGCCACTATCAAAATTAAATATTTGAGCAGGTAAATCTCCGGTCAAATTCCAGGCGAAACTTTCATTCCTATTGCTACTTTTCAGGTCAAATAATAGCTGTGTGTTATTCACCATACCACTACCATTTAAATCTATAAAGTCACTGCCAAAACTAAGCTTAATATCATATTTACCAAGACTTGCATTATAGATAGCCAAATTGTCAATTTCAGAATGAAAATTTGCTGAGAAGTCTACTTTTTTGTCATCAGCATTTAGATTAAAAATGCGAAAATTAAATACGGATTTTGCCATTCCACTTACTTTATCCCTTTCAACCTTCACCACATCATCCAGCTTAAATCTTATAGGCTCATATAAACCATACGCATCACTTACAGCTTGGCCATTAATGGTTAGAACTGAATTTTCCTTATTGAGAGATTTCATTTCAATATCACCACCATTAATAATGAAATTCTGAAACTTAGCGCTATTTACAGTAATTTCAAGATCGTTATTCTTGATAATCAAATCACCCTTTAATTCCTTTACTTGCTCAAAATCTTCATCAAATTTTACGCTACCGTTTTCTATATCAGCAACAATTACAATGTCTGACAGATCGTCATCAACCAAATTGTTAATTTTGCCATTGAAACTTACAATGGTATTTAAAACATCCCCATCAATATTATCACAATACCAGCTTTTAAATTTATTATTCACTACACCATCTGGTACATAAGTACATAAATCTTTTGCAGCAAACTTACTAATATTAATTCTAAGCAAAGCATGGCTTGTACTAAAGTTCATTTTGCCTATTAAAGAGAGATACGTGCCATTTAACTTAAAATGAAAGTTTTTTACACTAATAATTCCATCACTATATGTTAAATTTATATTTACATTAGTTAAGGCCAAATTTTTGTTCAAATAATTTTCTGTATTCAATACGTATATATTTCCATCTACAATTTCATCCTTTTTATTAATTTTCACTGAGAAGCTTCCTTTGAATCCTATATTTTTGTCCAAATTGTAGCTTTTAACTAATGTAGAAAACTTGCTCAATAGTCCCAATTTTAGATCATAAAATGTCCCGTACACATTTAGCAAATTGTTGCGATTTTTTATCGTAATTGATAAATCATCCAAAAATCCCTTTCCATCTTTTGTATTCACATGAATATCTAAAACATTAAAATCTTCCCCCTTCCCTATATATAATTTATCAATAAAAAATTCATCTTCTGTGCTTTTATCAATAGCGATGTTAGTAAATTCAATTTTTGAATCCGCACTTAAGTCAAAAAAAAAATCCCTTATTGTTTTTACTGAGTTTTGCAGATTAAAATTTACTGCTTTAAAGTCAGCTTCTTTCTGATTGATACATACATGCACATTATCAGCTGAAACCTGAGAGAGATTTGTGCTAGCTTTAAATAAGGAACTTAACTTAAAATGTACAAAAAGCTCAGGAACTTTTATAGTAAAATTAGGGTTTGCTATTGCCAAATCTGTAATGACTAAATACGGATCTTTGCTACCTTTCTGCCAAACAACTGAGGTATTCTCCATATTAACGCTTGAGCCAACAAATATTTTTGATATTTTATGTTTAACATAAAAATTAATATAATTAATATTGATTTCTAAAGGCTTTAAAAAAATAAAGAAGCACAATATGAACAATAAAACTACGGAAAATAATATAGTAATTTTTTTAAGCATCGATTATTGCTTTTCTCGCTAAACTATCAGCCTCCTCATTATACTTATCGCCACTGTGTGCTTTAACCCACTTCCAATCAATTTCGTGTTGTGAAGCAACGTTGTCTAGCTCTTTCCACAATTCCATATTTTTTACTGATTTTTTATTACTTGTTTTCCAGCCATTCATTTTCCACTTATTTATCCACTCTGTTATGCCATGTTTAACATAAAGACTATCCGTATATAAATTAATATTACAAGAAAATTTCAATACTTTCAGCCCATTGATCACCGCTGTTAACTCCATTTTATTGTTTGTGGTATTTTCTTCTCTACCATAAATGTCTTTTCTGTAATCTTGAAATAATATGATAGCTGCCCATCCTCCCGCTCCAGGATTACCAGAACACGCCCCATCCGTATATATTGTCACTTCTTTTTTACTCATCTTTGTTTATATCGGTTAACAAAGTATATAGTTGCTTTTATGAAAGCACAATTTCTAAAGGTAGTTTAAGCTGCACCTTTAAATTTTATTATAGAAACAAAAAAAAGTGTGACAACGAGCATTACCAAAAGGAAAAGGAAAAAATAGTTTTTATGTTTCTGCCGTTCTTTCATAACTAAAATAAATCAATAGAACAAAAAATAATACTGGCGAATAGGGAAAATAGATAAGAAATTGAGTAAGAAAACATTTGTTTCTGTGAGTTGTGGTTCTTGAATCTGAGAATTGATATAGCGTACCAAATAAAGATGCAACCTGCAAAAATTGCCATGCTTAGATAAAGTAAAGCCTTTTTCAAGAATAGAGCTGGAAGCAAGCTAGTTAGCACCAGCAACACACTATAAATTAATATATATTTTCTTGTTTTTTCCGGACCATAAACAATATTGAACATAGGAATCGATGCTCTTGCATAGTCTTCAGACTTATTTAAAGATAGGGCCCAAAAGTGTGGTGGAGTCCACATAAAAATTACTAAAAATAAAATGAAACTTTCCCAACTTACAGAATTAGTCACAGCTGCCCAGCCAATCATTGGAGGGAAAGCACCTGCTGCACCACCGATAACGATATTCTGCGGAGTGCGTCTTTTGAGCCAGATCGTATATACAAAAACGTAAAACAATATGCTGATTGCAAGTAAAGCAGCAGAAATATAGTTTACTGCTATTGCCATGATAAATACTGACAATATTCCAAGAGTTATACCAAATTCAAGCGCACTTTCTGCAAGAATTCTGCCTGAGGGTATAGGGCGGTTTTTTGTCCTTTCCATGAGCAGATCTATGTCTTTGTCATACCACATATTTATAGCACCTGCAGATCCTGAGCCAAGAGCAACACATATAAGAGATATTAGTGCTAGAAAAGGGTGTATACTACCTGGTGCAGCAACCATACCGGCAACTGCAGTGAATACCACAAGGTACATTATCCTTGGCTTCAGCAAACGCCAAAAATCCAGTATTGTTGATTCAACATTTAGCAAAACACTTGTGTACATTCTATTTTACCACTGGTGGTTTTTCGAAAGTATGAAAAGGCGGTGGTGAAGATACCGTCCATTCCAAGGTGTCACCTCCCCAAGGATTATCTCCAGCTTTCTTGCCCCATTTAAAAAGATGTATAACTATAAACACAAAAAACATAACTGAAACAAAGGACATATACGAACCAATTGAGGATATATAATTCCAAGGGATAAACGCATCAGGATAATCAGGTATACGCCTTGGCATACCAGCTAATCCTAAGAAATGTTGAGGTAAAAAAGTGATATTGGTGCTAATAAAAGTAAGCCAAAAGTGGATTTGACCTAAGCGCTCATTATATTGTTTACCCGACATTTTACCAATCCAATAATAAAAGCCAGCAAAAGCTCCAAATAATGCAGCAAGTGACATGACATAATGGAAGTGAGCAACAACATAATAGGTGTCGTGCAGGAGCTTATCTATTCCACCATGAGAAAGAATTATTCCCGTTATGCCACCGCCAACAAACATGAAAATAAAACCTAGTGCAAATAGCATAGGGGTCTTAAACTCAATTGCTCCACCCCACATAGTTGCAATCCAGCTAAAGACTTTTACACCAGTTATAACACCGATAAAAATTGTGGTAGTGCTAAAAAATGCAGCAGCGTCAGCACTAAGCCCAACAGTGAACATATGGTGAGCCCAAACCATAAAGCCAAATACTGCTATACCTATCATTGCATAAACCATCCCTATGTAACCAAATACAGGTCTGTGAGAAAAAGTTGATACAACCTGACTTATGATGCCAAATGCAGGAAAAATAATTACGTAAACTTCTGGATGACCAAAAAACCAAAATAGATGTTGAAATAACACAGGATCGCCGCCACCGGCAGGATCAAAAAAGGAAGTACCAATATTGCGATCAGTAAGAAGCATAGTTATAACACCGGCAAGCACTGGTAAGGCAACAATCAACATAAATGCTGTTAACAAGACAGACCAAACAAACAGTGGCATCTTAGTTAATGACATGCCTTTTGTGCGCATGTTAAATATAGTAACTATAAAGTTGATCGCCCCAACAATTGACGACATACCAGCAACATGAAGTGCAAGTATAGCAATGTCAACTCCTGCACTTGGATGGGACATTACCTGTGATAAAGGTGGATATAAAGTCCAACCTGTACCTGGACCTTCACCAATAAACACTGAGAGAATGAGCAAAATAAAAGATGACACTAATAACCAGAAACTCAAATTATTCATACGAGGAAACGCCATATCTGGTGCGCCAATCATGAGAGGTACAAACCAGTTACCAAATCCTCCCATGAGGGCTGGCATTATCATAAAAAACACCATTATCAACGCATGCCCTGTAACCATTACGTTATATAATTGATAATTATTGTTAAGTATATTAATGTGCATTAGCTGAGTGCGAATAATCACCGATAATAATCCACCAATAATTCCAGCTAATATGGAAAAAATAATGTACAGTGTCCCTATATCTTTATGATTGGTGGAAAACAACCAACGCTTTACGCCCTTTGGTACGTCACTCATATCTATACTCCAAATTTAACTCACTAATTTTCTATTTTCAATCCACTTATTAAAATCTTCTTTGCTTACTGCTTCAACAACAATTGGCATAAATCCATGGCCTTGACCACACAATTCGTAGCACTGCCCATAATAAACACCAGGCTTTTTGATATTAAACCACGCCTCATTCAGCCTACCTGGTATCGCATCAATTTTTACACCAAAAGCTGGTACTCCCCAGCTATGTATAACATCTCCTGCTGTAACTTGTAAACGAACGTTAGCATTAACGGGTAAAACGATGTTGTTATCAACAGAGAACAGCTTTAAATCTCCTTCGATAAAGTCTTCTTTTCCCTTAATATAACTATCAAATGACACACCTTGATATTCTGGATATTGGTAACTCCAATACCATTGATGGCCAATAACTTTCAGTGTTATATCAGCTTTCGGTATTTCTTCCTGTAGCTTCAGTAATTTAGCGTTTTCAAAGGCTAATATACCAACAATGATAGTTGGTATAACAAACCAAATAATTTCTAAAGGAACACTATGGGTAGTTTTACTTATGTTTGTTACTTTGCTTTTACGAAAGCGAAACGCTATATAAGCAAGCAGCGCCCACACAAAAAGCATTATTGTAACCATCACAAGCATCACAAACGAATGTGACCTAACTACAGCCTCCATTACTTCAGTTGCAGGAGCAGGAAATCCAAATTGCCAGGAAGTAGGAGCAGAGGCAACAGATATATTTGAGTAAAATATTATCAATAGTGCAAATAACTTCACCATATCTTTTGTTTGTTTGCTATAAAACTAAGTGATATACTGTATAATAGTATATATAAACTTACTATGCAAATAGAGATTAGTGATGGTTAATAATTTTTTAGCATTCAACAAGTATAATAGTACAATACTAATTGAGGAAAAAAGCATTTACATAAATCTATTGTAAGTAAAAATATTATAATATTTTAAATTAAGTATTTACTTTAAGTAAATTCTATAATAAGTTTAATAGTGTCTGTTACTGCTAATAACCCTCTAGCCTCACACCTAAAAGCAGTAACAGACACTATTAAACTTTATGACAAGTTTATAATCTGTAAGATCAAAGTCTTACAAGTTTCTTTATTTAATTATACATTGCAGTTTGTTAATTAACTTTTAATGCCTATGGTGGCATTTACAGCTTGGACCAAAGGTTTATGTATTATAGAAAATAATTATAAAAAAAACACACTATTTGTATACCATACAAACTTTTTTTATTCTGCATAGCTGAGTTACTAGATTCTGTAAACGAAATCTTTAGAGAAGCCAAATGGGCAAAGTTTCATGAAGGTCTTTGGCATCTCTTAGCATAGATCCCTTACTTAACCATCATACCGCGATTCATTCGCAGTATCTCAAAGCATAGATCCCGCTAACACGTAGCGGGATGACGATTGTCAGGCTAGCTGTCATCCCAGTGTCAAGCACTGGGATGACAAGGTATCACTGCCATTAAGTTAAGGAAAAAAGATAGATTTTATGGGATAATGATGTATACCAATAAGTTTAAAGGTAGTATGAGTAAAAAAGGCAGTAATAAAATTTATTCAAAATGAATTGGCAAGTCTAGAATTTATAGAATCCCATAAATCATCTTCAAAAGATTTTATGAGAAAGAGGAAGTTATCTTTTATTGACATATTTATCTTAATTTTAAGAAAAAGTGTAAAGTCGCTGCAAGTAATACTAAACGAATTTATTTTATATAGGAAAAAAGACTATACCGTTACTGCTAGTGCTTTTAGTCAAGCAAGAAAAAAAATGAAACACAGTGCATTTTCAGAAATTAACGAAGGTGTGGTTTCCTTGTACTACCAAGACCAAAAATTTAAAACTTGTTTTGGCTTTAGAGTGTTAGCTCTTGATGCCTCCAAAATCATTTTACCAACAAGCGTTGAAATAAAAAATGAATTTGGCTCAAGAAAAATACGTAACCAAAAACCAAAAGATTTAGGTGATTATGCAAGTGCAACCTTTGCGGTTTGTTAAGATGTGCTAAATAATGTTGCCATAAGGTCAGTGTTAGATAGAGGTAACACTCATGAAATTAACTTAGCAGATGAAATGCTTAAAGTTGTAAATACTAATGACTTACTGATTTGTATATTTATCTTATAAATTTCTTTCTAGCCTTACAAAAAGAAAAATTGCTTATGTCATTCGATGTCCCAGATCATCTTTTAATGAAGTGAATGCTATGTTTGAAGAAAAAAGCCCATCTAGTGTTGAGGTTACCATATGTGCTCAGCGTAAGATAAAACAAGAAAATAGTGGAATAACGCTTCAAAGTGGTACTGCCATCTGGTGAAATTGAAGTGTTAGCTACATCATTAATGGATGAACAAAAGTTTCAAACTGGAGGATTTAAGGAGTTATATTTTTTACGCTGGGGAGTTGAGACATTTTTTGCAAAACTCAAAGGAAGACTAAGTCTAGAAAATTTTACAGGAAAAAGTGTTGAGTCTGTTAAACAGGATTTTTGGTCAGCTATCTTTATTAGCAACCTAGAAAGTGTTATGACAGAAGATGTAGAAGAAGCGTTGAATATGGACTTAACCGATGATAAGCTTAAGAGGAGCATTAACAAATCTGTCTCATTTAACGCGATCAAAAACTTGGCTTTCGACATTTTTGCTACGGAATCAGATACTGACTGCATTATGGATCAATTATCAAAGCTATTTTTGATGAACACTTTGGCGGTAAGAAAGGGAAGGAAAGTTGATCGTCATAAGGTACCTTATCTTCGTTCGTTCAATTACCAAAAAAGGGTTAGAAAACACATATTTTGACTAGAGGTAGTATTCATATCTTCTGATAATAACTGGGTAGCTTATTGCCATAGCTCCTGTAAAATGACTTCTAAACAAACTATTTCTTAAGTAATTTACACTTCAGAGTTTATCTGCTTTAAAGTTTACTCTATTCTGTTTCAGTATTTGTCATAAATCCTTAATTATTTCTGACTTTTTAGTTCAGTTTTTAACCATTCTTTCCTTAACTTAATGGCAGTGAACCTCGTCATCCCGCTACTTGTTAGCGGGATCTCTTGTTAGCGGCTGAGATACCGCGAATGAATCGCGGTATGACGGTTCGCGGCGGTATGGACGTAGGAAAACCTTTCTTGGGTCAGCTATAGAGACTCTCATCTTTAGCGAGCTTCAAGGTAATTGGTTGCTATTTGCGAAAATATTCGCATAATTTAAGTAACATTACTTAATAAAAATTAACTATGGAGCTTAATAAGATTGCAGCATCGATTTTACTTTCTGGGCTAATCATTATGATAGTTAGTAATGTAGTTGATATGCTTTACAGTCCAGAAGAATATAAGATTGAACACCAAACGATAGTAGCTGCTGGCAGCAATGAGTTCCAGCAAAAAATCGAGCAAGTGGCGCTTGATATTGGAGCGCTCATGCAGAATGCTAGCTTTGAGAAAGGTAAATCAGCAGCAAAAAAATGTATAGCCTGCCATAGTTTTGAGAAAGGTGGAATGAATAAAGTAGGACCAAACTTATGGAACATAGTTGGAAATAAAAAGGCCCATCTTGGTAACTCATTCAATTACTCAAAAGCAGTGCTTGAAAGAGGTGGAAAATGGGGGTATGAGGAGCTATTTGCCTTTTTAAAGAACCCAAAAGCCTATATAAAAGGTACACGTATGGCATTTGCAGGTATTTCCAATCCACAAGAAATTGCAGATCTAGTTAGTTATTTGCATCAATTGAGTGATAGCCCGGTTGCTTTGCCAAAGTAGTATGGATTATTGTAAATTGTTTGATGGAAATAATGGTCACATAGCATATCGAAAGCTACAAGGAAAGAAAGCTTCTGTAGTTTTTTTCGGTGGATTTGCATCCAATATGGATGGAACTAAAGCAACTGCTATTTACAAATTTTGCCAAGAAAATGACGTAGCACTTGTGCTATTTGATTATTTTGGTCACGGTCATTCAAGTGGTAATTTTATTGATTACACGATAAGTGATTGGCAAAAAAATTGTGCTAAAGTAATGAGTGAATTAACTAGCGATAAACAAATAATTATAGGTTCAAGTATGGGAGGATGGCTGATGTTGCTCACTGCCCTTCAATTTCCAGAAAAAATTGCAGCACTAATTGGTATATCGTCTGCTCCCGATTTTACTGAAGATTTGATATTCAAGCAATTGTCAGGCAAGCAAAAAGAAGAACTAGATTCTAAAGGTGTAATAGATTTTACTTCAGAGCATTGTACATACAAAATAACTAAAAATTTGATCGAAGATGGCAGAAAGAACCTTCTTTTAAACAAAAAGACAATAGATATAAACTGTCCTGTGCGCTTGCTGCATAGCATTAATGATAAAGATGTTCCTTATCAAACTTCATTGAATTTAGCTGAAAAAATTAAGTCAACCGATGTTGAAGTACACTTAATAAAATCAGCAGAGCACAATATGTCTGACAATCATTCACTGGAAGTTTTATTTAAGACCATTAGAGAATAGACTTCTTTCGAAACTAGGATAAAGTAGTAAAAATAGTAATTTTGAGGTAAGGAGAAATGAAGTATGAAATAGTGAAAGAGCTCGATAAAGGGGAGTTTCGTCGACTAACAGGAGTAAAGAGATCAACATTTAACAAAATGGTAGGGATTTTATGTGAAGAGAATAAAAAAAAGAAAGCCAAAGGAGGAAGGAAAAATAAGCTAAACGAGGAGAATATGCTGCTCATGGTATTAGAATACTTACGAGAATACCGTACATATTTTCACATAAGTCAAAGTTATGGAGTAAGTGAAAGTACGGCATATAAAACTGTAAAATGGGTAGAGGATACTCTAATACAACACCCAGATTTCGCATTGCCAGGACGAAAAGAACTCCTAAAAAGCGACGTGGAATATGAGATTCTGGTGATTGATGCAACGGAAACACCTGTAGAGAGACCAAAAAAAAGCAGAAAAGATTTTATTCAGGAAAGAAGAAAAAACATACGCTAAAAACCCAAATAATTGCAGAAAAGAAGAGCAAGAAAATTATTTGTACGTCATTTTCAAACGGGAGAAAGCATGACTTTCGGCTTTTCAAGGAGTCAAAAGTGCATGTATCAGAAGGTATAAAAGTTTTAGCCGATGCTGGCTATAGAGGTTTTCAGAAAATTCACAAAAATGTCGAGTTGCCACACAGAAGGATGAAAAAGAGTCCCTTAATTAAGGAAAAAAAGGTAGAAAATCGGGAGCTAGCAAGCAAAAGAGTAGTAGTTGAGAATGTAATTGGTCTGTTAAAAAGATTCAAAATTATTGCAGACAGATACCGCAATCGGAGAAAACGTTTTGGCTTGAGATTCAATTTTATAGCAGGAATTCACAATTTTGAGCTGTCTATATGAGTTTCGAAAGAGGTCTAATTTTGTAACCAGACTGCATTCTGTGATTTTTAGCAAAACACGATTTTTCATTTGAGCTTTCTTCAACTTAAAATAAATACAGAAAATTGCTGCCTATAGCTAAACTGACTTAGATTTACCGACAATTTGAAAAACCGTCATCCCGCTACGTGTTAGCGGCTGAGATACCGCGGCGGTATGACGGTTCGCACCATCACACTTTGGAACCTTACAGATATTGAGCAAATCCAATAATATCCTTGATTTCTTTTATATTATGGGTTGCAATTTCTGCTGCTTTCTTTGTGCCTTTTTTTAATATTTCATGTAAATGGAATTGGTCTTTTAAAAGATCATTCATTTTCTCACGTATGGGTGATATAACACTGATAATTAAATCAGCTAACTCTTTTTTGAAGTGCTTCATGTCATGTTTGTTCACTTCTTCACATACTTTTTCTGCATTTACATTACTAAGCACTGAATAAATGTTTATCAAATTGCTTATTTCTGGTCGGCACTTTAAAGTAGCAAAGCCTAGAATTGAATCTGTTTTTGCTTTTTCTATTTTTTTGACAATTAAGTCATCCGTATCATCAAGGTTAATGCACGAATGTTCTGAAGGATCAGATTTACTCATCTTGCTTGTGCCATCCCTTAAGCTCATTATCCTTGATGTGCAATCCAAAGTTAAGATTTCAGGTACGATGAAATAATCCAGCTTATAATGATTGTTAAAAGCTGATGCAATATCACGTGCAAGCTCCAAATGCTGTTTTTGATCATCACCAACAGGAACGTATTTAGTTTGATACAACAATATATCTGCAGCCATAAGTACTGGATAACTATATAATCCAAGAGAGGCTTTTTGTTTATCGCTGCCAGCTTTATCTTTAAATTGAGTCATGCGATTAAGCCAACCAATTGGTGTATAGCATCCAAGCAGCCAGCCCAGTTCTGCATGACCACTAACTGTGGACTGACTAAAAATAATGGACTTTTCTGTATCTATTCCGCATGCAATATAAGCTGCTGCTGTTTTGAAAATATTACTTTTTAATTCACTTGCGGGAAGCTTATTTGCTGTGATTGCGTGTAGGTCGACAATACAAAAAAGAGATTTGTATTTATCCTGTAAGTCTATCCACTGTTTGATTGCACCAAGATAATTACCTAAATGTAGTACGCCACTTGGCTGGATACCTGAAAAGACAATACTTGTCATTATACATTTACCTCATGCTAATCGCTTCCACAATCAGCAGATTTCTTAGAAAGAATAACCATTGCAGGACGGAGCAACCTATTTTTGATAGTATAACCAGTTTGTAGTACTTCTACAATGGTGCCAGGCTTTTTTTCATTGTCTTCTCTTTCCACAACAGCTTGGTGTAAATTACTATCAAAAAGCTCACCAAGTGGATCTACTTCCTCTATTCCATGTTTTTTTAGATCATTTATAATTTTTTGATAAGCTACTTTAATCCCCTCATGAACAGGATCACCGTCTTTCAAAATTTCCATTACTCTTTTTAAATTGTCGCACGAGTCGATCATATCACGTGCAAGTTTTGTGACTGCGTAGTCACTTGCATCGCTAATTTGCTTTTGCATTATACGTTTGACGTTTTCATTATCTGCAACAGCACGGCGTAAATGATCTTCAAGCTGAACTGCACGTTCTTTTAATGTATTGAGATCTTCATTTAAATCATCAGTTTGCTTATGGTTATCACTTTGTTGGTCGTCACCTTTCTGCCTACTTACCATATCAGCAAACTTCTTCTTTTTCTCCTTACTGCTATCTGACATATCATTACCCTTAAGAATCTAATAAATATATAACAATTAATCTGAAAATATCAAGCGCCAGCTACATTCGTCTTTCTATGCTCGCATTTAAAAAGTTAATTAAAGTAGTTTTATAAAAAGAATCAGAAAAAGTACTAATATCATTTTGTGCCATATTAATGTAGTGTCTAGCTTTTTCCATAGAAAGCTGAATGGCATTATGGTGATTAATATAGTGTAATGCTTGGTCAAAATTGTGTCTAGCTGAAGAAAAGCATTTTTCCCAGAATTTTTGCTCTGCTGGACTGCCCTTTTCGTATGCTATAATAGCAGGTAAGGTGACTTTACCTTCGAAAAAGTCTTTTCCGACTTGCTTTCCAGAAGTGCCTTGATTAGCAGTATAATCGAGCATATCATCAACTATTTGAAATGCCATACCAAAATTAAAACCAAAATTCTTTAGCCTCTCTGTTTCGTCATTTGTTGCACCAGATACTGTTGATGCAGCTTCACAGCATGCAGAAAATAAAGATGCTGTCTTTTCTCCAATGATATCAAAATAATTTTCCCTGACTGTGTGGGGGTCAAAGCGTGCTGTCATCTGCTTTATTTCACCCTTCACAAGTAAATGCGATGCTTTAGATAAAATAGAGAGAATATTTAAATTTCCACACTCTATAAGCCATCTAAATGCTAGAGTCAACAATAGATCACCAACTAAAATGCTTGATTTATTTCCCCAAATCTTATTCGCTGTTTTAACTCCATGGCGTGCCTCACTTTCATCGAGCACATCATCATGAAGTAAAGTAGCATTGTGTATAAACTCTACCGATGCAGCAACGTTGATCCTATTCTCCCCAGAATAGTTTAGCATTTTACATATAATAAAAACTAGTTTAGGCCTTATTTTTTTTCCACCTGACCTAACAAGATGAGATATAATATCAGTAGCAAGCTTAGCATCTTCATCATTGACATTTTTGAAGACAAAGTCATTCATAGCTGACAAATCAGAAGATACAATATCGTCTAATTTATCGCTGTTTGTTAAATCAGTATTTAGCATTTTAAGAGACTTATGCCTCTTGCCCTTGTGCTTTCTCGTTCTCTACTTTCTTCTTTTCTGTTTTCTTTGGTTCTGTTTCTAAAGTTACTATGCCTTTTTTGATAAACCACAGTACTCTTTCAGTTGCCTGCGCGCCTACACTTAGCCAATGTTTTAATCTATCAGCTTTCACCACAACACGATTTTTATTGTCTTTTGGTAACATTGGATCATATTGTCCTATTTTCTCAATAAAACGCCCATCTCTTGGTGCTCGTGAATCAGCTACAACTATCCTATAAAAAGGGCGTTTCTTTGCGCCAAACCTCGCCAACCTTATTTTAACTGCCATGTTAACCTTTATTCATATATTAGCCACAATTTTATACAATGAGCCGTTTTAAGTCAAATGAATTATACAACTTTTGCACCTTATAATATAATTACCAATAATGTAGGGCAGTGCCGGGCGCACAGCTATACGAACATTCATTTTTGAAGGTAAATTGCACAGCAAATGGTGTCATTCCAGTGCTTGACACTGGAATCCAGCCTTTTTTTAATCATTAAAACGTTGTATTTTAACATAAAACGGCTACTTTTATGCTTACCAACTTAATAAAATTCCTGGATCCCAGTATCTGGGCACTGGGATGACATCCTTTCTAGTGAAGATTGCTCTCAAATCGCAATGTTCGTACAGTTGTGTGTCTGGGCACTGGAAGCGTTTGAAGCAACTTATAAGATTTTTGACTATATATCATCAAGTATAGCGTGATTAACTTCGACTTTATACTTTGATTCCAGATAGCTAATTAATTGCTCTTTTAGCGATATCATCACACGTTTTCCAGTGTCAAGCATGTTTAATTTGCCATTTGATGAATGCATTTCTTTTAGAACACCTATTATAATTTCATTATTGTATTGAATAGGGTCTGTCACTGAACCAGTTGTTTTCATATTGAAAATCTCTTCTACAAAAGAAAATGGGTAGTTTTGTTCATTGCGATGCATCTGCTGATCTTCAACTAATTCCACACCTTGAATTTTTTCCCAATCTGTTTTTTCTCTTAGTTGAACTGCAAACTCTTGCCCAATTTTAAACATTCTTTCTTTTATAAACTCACTCTGCCAAAGCTCTACTGCTGATGCCCTGCCTTCTTCAAAACTTTGTGATTTAGGTGGAACGATATCGATGATTTTTACACTAACAACAGCGTCCCCAACGCCCTTAAAATAACCTTTCTGATCCTTTTCTCGCGAAAAAATGAAAGAAATCAAATCACTAGAATCTCCTACGTTATTACCGCTTTGATCTTTTCCACTCGCATCTACTGGACCAATAGTTTGTATAGGTAAATTATATTCACTCAATATTTCTTCGATTGCTGAACCATTGTATATCTTATAGTTCACTTGGTTTATGAAATCATTGACTCTTTCAAAAGACTTTTGGTTAGTTAAAACTGACTTTATGTCTTTTTTTAAATCAACTAAGTCTTCATCAGAGATTTGATGCGCACTTTCCACTTTTATTATGTGCCAACCAAAACTGCTTGCTAAAACTTCACTTACTTCACCTACTTTAAGAGCAAACACCTTCTCTCTCATGTCTTCCGGTAGAAAATCCTTAGTTATATTATTTACTCTAGTTTCTTCAAGTTCTGCTTTGCCAAACTCTTCTACTATCTGTTCAAAGCTTGTTTTACCCTCCTCAAATGCTCTTCTTGCTGTCTCAGCTTCTTCTTTGGTAGAAAATATTACATTAAATATGTCTCTTTGATCTTTAAGTTCTTGTTGTTCTATTATGCCATCAACTTCTTCATCTGAGATCTTGATTTGATCTTCAAAATACTTTTGACCTAAGGAAATATATTGCGCAGTTCGATACTCAGGATAATAAAAATGAGATTTATTTCTTTCGTACAAATCAAGTAAGGTTTGATCACCTGGTTCAGGAATGTTTGTAACTGCATCTTCAGTTATCTTAACAATATCAACTACTCTAGTTTGGTAGCGACTGTTGTATATCTGCTCATCAATTTTCTCGCCAAAAGTTACCGGATAATTATCTTTAAATAACGAAGTCATAAACATCATTGCAGGCAGGATTTTCTCTAGCTTTGCTATATACTCTTTCTCTGTCATATGCAGGTCATTTAGCGTTTCATGGAATTTGTTTTTGTCAAATTCGCCTTTATCATTTTGAAAGTATTTGGTATTTTTAATATGGTTTTTTATAGACTCTTCTCCAACTGTCAACCCCAGCTCACTAATTAGGTTAAACAATAGTTTTTGCTCTATAAGTGCGTTAAGCAAATCATATTTCAGCTTTTTTACTTGTTCTCTACTCGCATCAGATCCAGAAATTTGTTTTCCATAATTTTGATATAGTGATTTATACTCATCTGACGTTATAACTTCTTTTCCAACCCTAGCTACCTCTTCTTTTTCATCATCACCTGATAAAAGGTTGCCAACTCCCACAAAGATTAACAAGCAAGCTAAAAGGACAACAGTTACTTTAGTGAAAAAATTTTTAACATTCATTTTAAACTCAGTTAATTAATGGTTAATTATAGAATAGTGATAATTTAATACTTGTAAACCTGTTGCTTTATTAGATAATATATATAATATATTAACTTAAAATTTAACTCTCTTCTTAAATAGAAACATATGTTTAACTGAGTTATACTATACCTTAAGAAGGGGAAATATGCTTAAAGGTGAGAGCATTTAATTAACTTAAGGGGTGGGAAGTGACAAACAAAAAGTTATTGAATGACAAAATTAATGCTTTTTTAGTTTTAATAGCTTATATTTTAGCTCTGTATAACAGTAATGGATACTTTAAATGGGAGATGCTTTTTTGATGTCAATGGAATCTTCTAAGGGCAATAACGATAGAAATAAACAGTTTCTAGTGCAAATAGCTGCTTGGTTAGTAGACAACACTGGTTTAACTTTTAATCAAATAGCACAATGTTGCAGATTGGCCCTTGAAGAAGTACAAGACATAGCTGATGAGGAAATAGAAGTAGAAAAATATAACCCTATTATTTCTGGAATAATTACTGAAAAAGAAATCGATGATTGCAAAAAAAATCCAAATCGTGTACCAAATTTGATTATAAAAAATATAAAAAAAAGGAGTAAAGCGATTGGTAGCATTCTTGGCTTTGCCTCTACGGCAAGACGTAGAGATAAACCTGATGCGATTTATTATTTAGTAAAAAAATTTCCTATCTTGGACAATAACGTTATAGCTAAATTAATTAGTACAACAAATTACACAGTTGAGCAGGTAAGAGATGGATCTCATCATAACATGCAAAATATAAAACCCCAAGATCCTGTACTACTCGGCTTATGTAGTCAAGAAAATTTAGAAGCAGAAGTGGAAAAAGCAAAAGTAGAAGAGGAGAAGCAAGAAAGGTTAAAAAAATATAAAGAATAGCTATTGAAAATCCTCAAATTTTTGTGCTTTGTTAACATTAAATTAACTTGACTTGCTAGTGTTTATTAGTATAATGTAAGTAAAGTACGGGGTTTAATGATAATTAAGCTTAATACGCACTGAAACTAACTCAGCCTAATTTATTATCTTATAGTCACATTTTAGGTTAGTAAGCATCAATTAAAATTTTTGGAGGATTATGACAACAATCAATGAAGATGTTTTGGCAAAAGGAAAGGTTACAGCTCAACCTGAAAAAAGTGAGCAAATTTACAATAACGATACAGTAAAACAGATGGTCAATGAAGGTACTGAGAAAAACAGAAAAACATTAGATCTGAGCGAATTAAAAGAGAAAACAGCAGAAGAATTGTTAGAGTTAGCTGAAGAAAGAAAAATTTCAACTAACGGTAAAAGCAATGGTAGAATGCTAAAGCAGGAAATAATATTCAGCTTAATGAAAAAAATGAGTGAAGAAGGAGGCATAACCACAGGGAGTGGAATAGTGGAAATATTGCCTGATGGTTTTGGTTTCTTACGTTCAGCAAGTGCAAATTATGCCCCAAGTACCGATGATGTTTATATTTCTAACGGGCAAATAAAGAAGTTTAATTTACGTACAGGAGATATGGCATATGGAGAAATAAGGCCACCTGGTGATAAAGAGAGATATTTTACTTTAACTAAGGTTCAAAGTATAAACTCTACTGAAGTAAGTGAATTAAGAAAGTACGTCCATTTTGATAATTTGCTTCCTCTTTATCCTGAGGAAAGCATAGTACTTGAGTGTAATAATGGTGATGATAAAAAAGGCTTAAGCATGCGTGCTATAGATATAGTAGCTCCTCTTGGAAAAGGGCAAAGAGCGTTAGTAGTTGCTCCACCTCGCACAGGAAAAACTGTATTGCTTCAGCAAATGGCTAACTCTATAGCTATAAATCACCCTGAAGTAGAATTAATAGTGTTACTTATAGATGAAAGACCTGAAGAAGTAACAGATATGATACGTTCTGTAAAAGGTGAGGTAGTAAGTTCTACGTTCGATGAGCCTGCTTACCGTCACGTACAGCTTGCTGAAATAGTAATAGAAAAAGCTAAAAGAATGGTTGAGCATAAAAAAGATGTGGTAATTCTACTTGACAATATTACTAGACTTGCACGTGCTTATAATGCGGTTATTCCTTCGTCTGGGAAAGTTCTAACTGGTGGTGTAGATTCAAACGCACTGCAGAGACCAAAACGCTTTTTTGGAGCAGCTCGTAATATTGAGAATGGGGGTTCTTTAACTATAATCGCCACAGCTCTTATAGAGACTGGTTCAAAAATGGATGAAGTTATTTTTGAAGAGTTTAAAGGTACAGGAAATGCTGAGATCATACTTGATAGAAAACTTTCTGATAAACGTATATTTCCAGCTATTGATATTACAAAATCCGGAACAAGGAAGGAAGAGCTATTAGTTGATAAGGCTATACTAAATAAAATATGGGTGGTGCGTAGGATACTCAATCCTATGGGACCCGTTGAAGCAATGGAATTTTTACGTGACAAACTACTTTTAACAAAGAGCAATGCTGACTTTTTTAACTCCATGAATCACTAAAAGTAAGCCAGTTATGATGGATATGCTGAGCAAAAAGTAAAACGCTCTTATAGCTAAAATAATTTGGATTTACCAAAATATATTTATAGTTAAGTTGGCAATTTACCTTAAGTTAGCGCGTGACACTGGAATGACACCCTTGGTGGCAGACAGCTAAAGGAAAATATCAACTAGGTTTATAATCTATCACTACCGTGTTTGCAATTTTGTCGTGAAAAGCTTGTTTATGTTCATCACCTACTGCACATACTAAAACTAAGATTAGTATAGCTAAGAATAAAATGGGATTACAAAGTGATATGCAATAAATTATAAAAAGAGCTATAGTCCTTTTCATTGCTTGCATTGTAGTGATTGACTCAAATGTATCTTTGTCTTTTACACGCATGCTAAATAACAAGTGTCCTGGAGTGCCGCCAAATTTTACTAGCATGAATATATGAAATATACATGGTATCATTAAAAATAAAGAAAATACAATCGTGGTGATTACAATTATTGCACCCATGATCCCTTGTATTGCGTGTGTAAGTGAGAAACCCACCGCCATTAAACCAAATGGTATTGCGATAAATAAAATACAATCAACTATAAATGCTAGAGTACGTCTTGTCATCGTTGAGTAGTTTACTTTTTTATCCATGTACTACCTATAAAGAAAAATATCAACTAGATTTATAGTCTATCACTACTGTTTTTGCAATTTTATCGTAAAAAGTCTGTTTGCGTTGATCAAATACTGCAAACAAAAATAAAATTAGCACAATTAAAAGATATAGAAAAGTATAACCATGATAATGCAGATGAAGCAAAAAGCGAAAAATAATCCAGATGCTTCCCTTAGAAATACATCTTATTGTTGCTTGCATAAGGGTAACATTTGTAAATGTATTAGCATCTTTAATATGCATACCACACAATAGTTTTCCTGGGGTACCACCAAGTTTTGTTACCATTAATATTTTGGATATTGTTAGTACTAATGTTGCGACCACTGTAGAAACTATAAATGGTATTTCTGTTGCTAGTTGTGCAAGTTCCTGAAAAGAGTCTTTATCTTGATCTTGTAATGATACGATGAATACACCATAGATAAAACCGAAGATAAAATGAGGGGAAAATATGATGAGGTCAAGTATTTCTGCTACAATACGCCTTGTAAATCCTACATAATTTACTTTAACATTTATTTCAGTATTCATAACCCCACCTATATTTCATAATATCATCATATGATATAAAAATACGTTATTAAATAACCGTAAATATACTAACTTGGGTAATATTAGCTACTTGTGCCACTCTATTATTTAAATTAATATTAAATCATTTATAACTAGGGAAGTTATGTCAACACTAATCACAGTTGCATATGGCGACGGTATCGGACCAGAAATCATGGAAGCGGTGCTGTCGATATTGCGCGAAGCAGAAGCGGAAATCTCAATAGATATTATTGAAATAGGGGAGCGTGTTTACAGTAAAGAATGGTCTCACGGAATTTCTCCAAGTGGTTGGGAATCAATTGAAAGGACAAAAATATTATTAAAATCTCCGACAACAACTCCTCAAGGTAAAGGGCACAAAAGCTTAAACGTTGCACTCAGAAAAAATCTAGGGTTGTATGCAAATATCAGACCATGCATTTCATATCATCCTGTTATAGAAAATAAATTCGATAAGTTTGATATCGTAGTGATACGTGAAAATGAAGAGGACGTTTACACCGGAATAGAGCATAGGCTCACTGGTGACTCTTACCAATGCACTAAAATTATTACTAGATCTGGCTCAGAGAAGATATGCAGGTACGCTTTTGAATATGCAAAAAAACACAACAGAAAAAAAGTAACTTGCCTGACTAAAGATAACATCATGAAAATGACTGACGGAACTTTCCATGCCGCGTTTGATCGCATTGCAAAGGAATACCCAGATATAAAGGCAGAACATTATATAGTTGATATTGGAATGGCGCGTATTGCAACAGAACCGGAGAATTTTGATGTTATAGTAACCGAGAACTTATATGGCGACATATTATCAGATATAGTCGCACAAACCTCTGGATCTGTGGGGCTTGCCGGAAGTAGCAACATCGGGAATGAATACGCAATGTTTGAAGCAGTGCACGGTTCTGCCCCTGATATTGCAGGAAAAAACATAGCCAATCCTTCTGGTCTTTTAAATGCTGCAGTGCATATGCTAATTTACATAGGTCAAGTGGGTACTGCAAAACTAATCTACGATGCATGGCTCAAGACTTTGGAGGATGGAATACACACTGCCGATTTATATAAGGAGAAAAGAAGTAAACAGAAAGTTGGTACCAAAGAATTTGCAGAAGCTGTTATAGATAATTTAGGAAAGAAACCTGCTGAGCTTATAATTGGCAGTGGTTCGGATAGTAAAATAAATAAAGTACAAGACAATTACGAACAAGATTACAAAGTTAAAAAGCTAGTGGGTAGTGATATAACTCTCGCTTGGAACAAATCCAGTAATGTTGATCAAATAGTAGGATTATTTGAATCAAGTAATCTGCAAATGATAGCAATATACTCAAAAGGACTTGCGATTTGGCCAGGAAACTCAAAACCTTCAAGTGACCAAATAACCTGTAGGTTTATCGCAAATAATGAAAAGCAAGCTATTACAAATAGTGATGTAAATAACTTGCTAATCAAACTCGAAGAACACAATTTTGACGTGGTGAGAATGGACAAATTGTATTTGTATGATGGGAAAGAGGGGTTCTTTGTTTAAATATTTAAAAGAGGTGTGGTAAATGAAATGGACTCAAAAAAAGTAGAACTAATATTTGAAAAGTTTCAACAATCAAATCCTGCGCCAAAAATAGAGCTAAATTATACCAATCATTTTACGTTACTGGTTGCGATAGTTTTATCAGCGCGGACAACTGATGTAAGCGTTAATAAAATTACAAGAGAACTATTTAATATCGCTGATACGCCAGAAAAAATGCTGAGCTTTGGGCAGAGTGAGCTGAAAAAATGCATAAGCAGTATTGGTTTATATAATTCCAAAGCAAAAAATATAATCGGGCTTAGTAAAATATTGGTAGAACGATACAACAGCAAAGTACCTACTAATTTTGATGATTTGGTGTCTTTGCCTGGAGTGGGGAGAAAGAGCGCTAATGTGTTCTTAAATTCGGGGCTTGGCATTCCAACATTGGCAGTTGATACTCACGTTTTTAGAGTGAGCAATAGAATTGGGCTTGTGAAAGAAAAAGATGTGTTTAAAACAGAGCAATCTCTTTTAAATGTGGTTCCCAAAAAATACCTGCTTTATGCTCATCATTGGCTAGTTTTGCATGGTAGATATGTTTGCAAAGCACAGAAACCTTCGTGTGAAACGTGCATAATTCATGATTTATGTGAATTTAAGTGCAAAAGGTATAAAGTCTAGTATTTCTTCTTTTGTCATCCAAGTAGCTATAGAAACGAAAAAACTTACTTGACACATTTTGCTGGAATGACACCAGTTGTTATTCAGACAACAGTTATGCAAGAGATCTGATTACATCTAAGCTAACAATGGACCACTAGATATATTACTAACTACGTTGACCTGATTCAATATTTTATTAGTGGGATTGAAATAATTTTCTATAAATTCCTTATATATAGCTGTTAACTTGTGTATATCGTTTACTGATACGCATTCGTTTATCTGATGTGCAGTTTTGTTGATTATACCAAATTCAATCACTGGACAAACATCTTTGATAAACGCAGCGTCAGATGTGCCACCACTTGTGCTCAGCGCAGCATCAATACTGGTAACTTTATTTATTGCATCAAGCATAATATCAGTATTCCTATCGGGAGTAGAGAGGAAAACGTCCCTGCTGCTATGCATAGAAAGCTTATAATCGTTAGTTACACTAGAGCATATTTCATCAATCAGCTTATATAGGCCACCCGGTGTTTGTTCATTGTTATATCGAATGTTAAAACATGTAGTTGCTGAACCAGGTATTAGATTGCTAGTATTATTTCCAACATCGATAGTAGTAACTTCGCAATGTGAAGGCTGAAAATATTTATTACCACGATCAAAAGTAGCATTTTTTATCTTACTCAATATCGATATTACCTTATATATTGGATTATCTGCTAGGTCTGGGTAGGCAACGTGCCCTTGTTTTCCATGGCAAATTAATTCAAATGTTACAGAACCTCTTCTGCCTATTTTTATGGTATCACCTAATTTCTCACTACTGGTTGGTTCAGCAACCACACAGAAATCCACCTTTTTTTGCTTACTTTTCATCCATTCCAAAACTGCCTTTGTTCCATATTCTTCCATGCTTTCTTCAGCACTGGTAATCAATGCACTTATCGAACCATTAAATTGAAACTTCTCTGCAATCAAATTTACCATAGCAGCAATAAATGCAGCTACTCCGCTTTTCATATCAGCGGCCCCTCTTCCATATAGCATTCCATCCCTCACTTCTGGATTAAATGGACCAAACGCCCAATCTTTTAACTGACCCGGTGGTACAACATCAACGTGCCCAGCAAAGCACAAATTTGGTACTCCATTTATATATTTCGCATAAAGATTTTTAACTTTATCACCAAATTCTAAAATCTCACAATCAAAGCCGCTCTTCTTGAAGATTGTTGCTATATACTCTATTGCCCCGCTGTCTTCTGGTGTTATACTCTCAAAAGAGATCAATTTCCTAGTTAGCTCTACAGGGTCAATTTTCATGTCAATCTTAAAATACTTATACTGCTATATTGTAAACACTCTATGCACTATTTAAAACAAATATTACATCAAACCGAACAAACTTTTCTAAGGGAAGTAATAACAGATTACTACCTTGCTGATGATATCTATGAAATATGCACACGACACGGAAATGACGTCTTTCTAGTTGCAGATAAAAATACAGCAAAACTTTTAAACAAAAACGTACTTAATAAAATTCCTAACTTAATTATTCCAGCTCCACCTGCCATTCCAGTGTCACGCGCTGGGATGACATCAGGTAGAGAAATGACACCAAGCAGAGCTGCCTCTCTTGAAACCGTAAATCTAGTTAGAAACAAAGCAAAAGACAGTGACTTAATAGTTGCATTTGGTAGCGGCACTGTTAACGATATCTGCAAATATGCAAGCTACCTCGAGAAAAAAGATTATATATCGTTCCCAACAGCCGCTTCTATGAATGGATATACCTCTGCAAATGCTTCAATATTAGTAAATGGATATAAAAAATCGTTCAAAGCACATCTTCCAAGAGCAGTATATATAGATATAGACATACTTGCCAATGCACCACTGCGTCTCACATTAAGCGGATTTGCAGATTTCATTTGTCGTTCAACAGTTCAGGCTGACTGGCTACTATCTCATTTGTTGCTTGGCACAGAATACAATGAATTACCTTTTACACTTGTTCGCGATTTGGAGCAAATTTTGCTAAGAGAGTATACGGCGCTTACTAAAAGAAGTAGAAAAGTGGTCCTATTACTTATGGAAGTTCTACTAATTTCAGGACTTGGAATGGTAATATCAAAAGGCAGCTATTCTGCAAGCCAAGGAGAGCATATGATAGCTCACGCAATGGAAATGGTAACAAGAGATCATTCCTTACTACATGGCGAAAAAATTGCTGTTACGACGATTACCATGGCTAATTTGCAGGAAAAGATATTATCAATACAAAACCCGATTATCAAACCGACCACTTTAGATGTAAAACATATAACTCAGTGCTTTGATAATATCGAATTTGTAAGAACTTTTGAACAGAAGCAAATTATGCAGCAAAAAATCCAAGAGATTATTTGTAAAGAATGGCATAATATTTCCAGTTTAATTAAGCAAAATTTACTACCTGCAAAACACCTGCAAAAAATATTTGAAGATCTATCAATTCCACACTTACCAGAGCACCTCAATTGGAATAAAGAACAATATTGTAAAGTGGTCGATCTTGCGTTTGCAACAAGAGATAGATTCACCTTTCTTGACTTAGCTAACTGCATAGAAGAAAGTTAAGTTTTGTAGTGAAATTCTGTCATTTAAAGAGATCATAGGCCAAAAGCTAAACCCTTTTCACAATCTCTTATCCATTGTCTCCTCACCTGAGTGGATATACAACTCATTCCAAGTAACTGACACTGGGTTTCACCAATAGCACTGCTTTGCTAAACATAGTTTAGTTCGAGTGGCTGAGGAGGGACTTGAACCCCCGACCAAGAGATTATGATCCTCCTGCTCTACCAACTGAGCTACTCAGCCTAATTGAAAACCTTGCTATACATGTGACCTACATGTTTTGTATAATATTTCAAATCAAACAAAGATTCAAGTTTTTCCGAGTTAATAACCTTAAGTAAGAGTTTATCTTGTTTCAATTCGGCCAGAAAATCACTGTTGTTTTGTTTCACTTTCATTGCATTGCTCTGAACAATTTTATACGCCTCTTCCCTCGCCAAACCACTATTTACTAACTCAAGCAATACACGCTGTGAGAAAACTAAACCTTTTGAAGAATTTAAGTTCTTTTCAATGTTTTCCTTATTGATCACCAATTTATCTATCAAATCTGTTAATCGCACTAAAGCAAAATCCATTGTTATACAAGCATCAGGAGCAATGCATCTTTCCACAGATGAGTGTGATATATCACGTTCGTGCCACAATGCAACATTTTCTAACGCAGGAAAAACATAACTGCGTATTAAACGTGAGAGTCCAGTCAGATTTTCACTTAAAATAGGATTACATTTGTGTGGCATAGCAGAGCTTCCCTTCTGCCCAGTGGAAAAATGCTCAGAAATTTCGCCGATTTCAGTTCTTTGCAAATGACGAATTTCAATTGCAATATTTTCTATTGAGCTTGCAATCACTCCCAAAATTGAAAAGAACATGGCATGTCTATCACGAGGAATGACTTGAGATGATATGGTTTCAGGTATGAGTCCCATTTCTTTCGCTACATACTCTTCAACAAACGGATCAACATTTGCAAAATTACCTACTGCACCTGATATTTTACAAATTGAGATCTCTTTTTGCGCGCTAATTAATCTCTGATAATTGCGTTTAAATTCAGCATAAAATCTAGCAAATTTTAATCCAAGAGTTGTTGGTTCTGCATGCATTCCATGACTGCGCCCAACACAAACAATATCTTTATAGTCCTCAGCTTTTTTTTTCAATACTGCAAGTATATTTTTTAGATTCTCGAGTAAAATATCACATGACTCTTTCAACTGCACCGCAAGGCATGTATCCAAAACATCAGAACTTGTCATTCCATAATGGAGATAACGAACATCAACTCCCGCTTTTTCAGCAATATATGTTAAAAAAGCTATAACATCATGTTTTACAATGAATTCAATTTCGTTGATACGTTCAATATCAAATTCAATAGCACCAGAGAGCTTCTGAGCAACACTATTTGGAATCACTCCTAACTTTGCTTGAGCTTCACACGCTAATTTTTCTATTTTAAGCCATATATTAAACTTGTTGCTCTCTTCCCAAATCTCAGACATCTCTTTTCTGCTATAGCGGGGAATCATTTTTGATTTATTCCAATAATGGTGTCATTCCAGTGCGTGACACTGGAATCCAGATATAAAAGTATTTGCAAATTATTCAATGGACAACGGATTCTAGAAGCATAAAATAATGTCCATGATGAAATAAACTGGATCCCAGTGTCACGCACTGGGATGATAGGAGGGGAGCACTGGGATGACACCAGCTTAGCCATGGCAGACATTTCTTTACGACTATAACAAGGGATCAGCTATCATCACCATCAGCAGCTTCTTTATTCGCATCTTGCTCTGCCTCTTGTTGCTCAGATTTCTGATTTTGCAATTTTACTTGCCTTAGCTCATTTGCATCTGTTTCGGATTTCACGACGTATATAGTAATTGGTACTACTACTTCACTATGTAATTCTACGTTTACTTGGTATTCACCCAAGTTTTTGATGCTTATTCCACCAAAAGATAAACTACGGTGATCTATCACATGTCCTTCTTGTAGTAAAATTTTCGCAATTTCACGTGTTGTTACAGAACCAAAAATTTTACCATCCTCTGAAGCTTGCTTTATTAATACCACAAACTTATCATGTAGTGACGATGCAAGCTCTTTTGCTACATTTAATCTTTTTATATTCTCTTCTTCCAGTAATAAACGTTGCTCCTCTAGCTTTGTTAAATTTTCCTTGGTAGCTTTCACCGCTTTTCTTTGTGGAAAAAGAAAATTACGTGCATAACCTGGTTTAACTTTGACAACTTCACCAAGTTTACCTAAAGTCCTTATATTTTCCTTTAAAATTATCAACATAAATTACCTAAACTTTTTTAGTACAGTAAGGAATAAGAGCTAAAAAACGTGCCCTTATGATCGCTAAGCGTAACTTCCTTTGTTTTTTTGCACATACGCCTGTTAATCTTCTAGGTAATATCCTACCATAGTCAGAGGTAAACTTGGATAATAAATCTATATTCTTATAATCTATGTCTTCATCTTTAGACGCAGCAAGAGGGCAAACTTTAGAACGCCTAAAGCCAGTCCTATTATTTACAGATACGTAAGAATTATTAAAACTATTTCGTCTTTTCATCATTATGCGCTTTGCTCCTCAATTTGTTTATTCATCATATGAGATTTACCTTCAAAAATTTTATCAACCTGCACAGGAAAGTGGCGAATAACGTTCTCATTAAGTTTCATTCTACGCATAAATTCATCCAGAATGCTTGCAGTAGAACTTATGCACATTATACAATAATGACCGCTCTTCATTTTATTTTTGTGATATGCAAAATCCAAAAGACCCCAATGTTCATACTTGATTAATCCTGATGCTTCAATGTTTTTCAAAAGCATTTCCAACGCTTTGCTCGATTGAGTTGGACCGTTTATTCTAAAATCTTTCAAAATATCTTGAAAAATCTTTATTAGATGTTCTGAAATATTTCTCTTCAAAGCATTTACTGCGTTATGGATAAACGCACTTTTAGTACTGCCTCCTAGAAATTTTGTAAAATCTTGCGTTATTCCTAAATCTTTTAGGTCATCTTTCAACTCTTTATCGATTTTTGACTTCACTTCTTTCAAATTTGAAAGATCTTCTTCTAATTCAACCCATAAAATTTTTGTAAGATCTTCCAAGAAATCAGAGTAAGCAACTAGACTTTCTTTAATGTCCTCAGCACGCACTTCTAACTCTTGTTTTGTAAGCTTGTCATTTCCTTTTTTCAGAATATCCCTGATTTGCTGGAACATAATATCTGCTTTAATATTTTTCAATGAAACAGCTAGCTCTTGGACCATCTCCTCTACTTCTTGCTGTAACAATCCTTGTTGTGCTATAAAAGTAAATTCATAAAGATTCACTATATCTTCCTTTAATACCGATTAAATATTTCATTATATAAAGCTTTTTTATATAAGCAAGTTATTTGTATTAATTTCTACGCCTTTAATCCAGCTTAAATTAGATATTTCATAAATTACTTGAGGAGCAATTGAGTATGCACCTGGTAATAAGATGCTCACTTTATGTTTTTCGAGAAGAAGTTTTAGCATTATTTTGGTTCTGCCTTCATCTTTCAATATTGTGTTTAATTCCATAGCGGCTTTTTGCGAATCCGTGCACTCAGTGGTGAGAACTAATTCTTTTATTGTAGAAGTGACTCTTTTTGTAAACTCAGATATATCCTTGCCTGCTAATCTTGTTGTATTTTCCGAAGCTTCAAGATCAATTATCACAAACGTTCCTGGTGAAAATAAATCTCTTTTTTCTTCTATTATTTCATTATTATAGAATGCTATTTCAGAAACGTTATGGGGATCAGAAAGTGTGAGGATAACAAACCTTCCACGCTCTGAAGTTCTCATACGTGCATTTAATATTACCCCAGCAGTTTTTGCTGTTCTATTTTCTCCGATAAACCCAATATTTAACTTTTCCAGAAGAGTTCTAAATTTTTCAAGCGGATGATTAGTTAAATAAAATCCTAGTGAAAATAACTCATGTTCTAATTTTTCCTCTTCATCAAAATCTTCCACATTCTCAAGTTTCGGTTTGAGGACATCAAGACTACCAAACAAAGCAGCTTGACTTGATTCTCTATCCTGTTTGTTTTTATTTGCAAAGTAAATCAGCGTGTCCATTGACTCATATAGCTGCTTTCTGTTCTTATGCACGCTATCGAATGCTCCGGATTTAATCAGGCTTTCTAGCGCTCTCTTATTTATTATATGACCTGAATTTTGAATGAATTCCCATATGTCCTTACAAGCGCTTGAACGTACGTTCACTATTCCTTCCGCTATAGAAAAACCAACATTCCTCAAGGCAGCAATACCATAACGTATGCGTTCATCCTCTATTGAGAATTCAGCTTGAGACTTGTTTATATCAGGTGAAAGAACGGTAACGCCACTAAACTTTGCTGCATGATAAAATAAATTCAGTTTATCTCTATCATCAATATTCAGATTCATTAGTGCTGTAAAAAATTCTAATGGATAATTAGCTTTAAGGTAAGCCGTTTGATAAGATATCACCGCATATGCTGCAGCATGAGATTTATTGAACCCATAACCAGCAAATTTTGCAACAAGGTCAAAGATATAACTTGCCCTGTCATAATCAACGCCATTCTTCGTTGCCCCTTGGATGAAAAGTTCACGTTGTTTATCCATCTCTTCCTTGATTTTCTTACCCATGGCACGTCTCAGCAGATCTGCTTCCGCTAAGCTATACCCGGAAAGAATACGGGCTATTTCCATCACTTGTTCTTGGTAAATTATTACCCCAAATGTCTCTTTTAATACTTCCTCAAGTAACGGATGAATATAATCTGGCTTTTCAAGTCCATGTTTTCTTGCAACATAAGTTGGAATGTTATCCATAGGTCCTGGACGATAAAGGGAAATTAAAGCGATAATATCTTCAATGCAGTCCGGTTTTAGTTTAATTAAAGCTTCTCTCATTCCCGAACTTTCAAGCTGAAACACTCCAATTGAATCACCGCTTGAGAGTATCTCATAGGTTTTTTGGTCATTTAAAGGAACTGAAGAAATATCAATCTTTTTTCCATCACGATTAATTAAACGACATACATGATCTATTAGCGTTAGCGTACCAAGCCCAAGAAAATCAAATTTTATTAGCCCAGCTTTCTCCACATATTTCATGCTGTATTGAGTGATTGGCAAAGCTGAATTTGGATCATAATACACAGGAACAAAATTTTCCAACTTTTGATCACATATTACAATTCCAGCAGCATGGGTTGAAACGTGACGATATATTCCTTCAAGCTTAAGAGATATATCAAGAAGCTTTGCAATTACCTCATCACTATCCCGTTCTTTCTGCAGGTTTTGATCAAACTCTATCGCTTGTGATAAAGTTACAGGATTTACTGGATTAAATGGAACCATTTTAGATATTTTATCCACTTGAGAGTAAGGCATTTGTAATACCCTCCCAACATCACGCAATACTGCCCTTGCCTGCAATTTTCCAAAAGTGATTATTTGAGCAACATAACCGTACTTTTTCTGAACATAATCAATAACCAGGTCTCTTTTTTCCTGGCAAAAATCAATATCAAAGTCAGGCATCGATATACGATCAGGATTCAAAAATCTTTCAAATATTAGGCCAAACTTTATTGGATCAAGGTCTGTAATCTGTAAGCCCCAAGCAACAATTGAGCCTGCACCAGAGCCTCTTCCTGGACCAACTGGAATGCCATTTGCTTTGCTCCAACGAATGAAATCAGAAACTATCAAAAAGTAGCCAGCGTAGTTCATCGAAGTTATCACACTCAGTTCGTAATTCAGCCGATCGTAGTATTGTTTAAGGTCTATGTCTGTCTCATTCGCAATACGGAATTCTAATCCTGCAACTGCCTGCTCCCTCAGTTCTTCATTCTCAGTTTTATTTTCTCGACAAGGAAATTTAGGCAAAATAGGCTGCCTGCTTCTTGGCATGTAAGAGCACCGCTTAGCTATCACTAAAGTGTTATGAATTGCTTCGGGAATGTCGCTGAACAGCTCCTCCATTTCTGCCACAGATTTGAAGTAATGCTCGGTAGTTAACTTCTTTCTGTTATTCTCCAGGGCATAACTCCCCTCCGATATACACGTTAATATATCATAAGCCTCATAGTCAGACCTATTTGGAAAAAATACATCGTTCGTTGCAACTAGTGGTATATTGCGCTGATAAGCAAAATCTATTAAAGTTTCTTCAAGCTCTAGCTCCTTGCTCAGCCCATGACGCTGCAATTCAACATATAAATGACCATTAAATGCTGAAAGCAGTTTTTCAACCGTTTCTTTATCTTGCCCCAACAATAGTTGAGCCAAACATCCACCGGTTAAAGCGATCAGACCCGTACTTAAATTCAATAGCTCATCAAAATCAACGTAAGGAATATCGCTGTTATTCTTGCGCTTTCTAAAAGACTCACTCACCAAAGTGACTAAATTAGTGTACCCTTGCTCATTTTTTGCAAGCAATAATATAGGTAAATTTTGTTCTGAATGTTTAACTATAATATTGCATCCTATTATTAGCTGTATTCCCCTACTTGCCGCATATTCTGAAAACTCGAGCGAGCCAAACAAGTTACCTGAATCAGTGATTGCAACCGCTGGCATTTTATTTCGCAAACAAAGGCCGATCAGCTCCTCAATTTTAACCGAGCTTTCAAGCAGCGAATAAACACTATGAACACGTAAGTGTATGAACATAAGAAACTTTAGATCAACAAAAAAGGATAACATTAATTTACTCATGAGAACATAATTTTCATGAGAACAAAAGCCTATAAGATTTCTCAAATCTAAGGTTAAGATACAAAAAACTTCCTTGACAAGCTTCGCCAGCCCCCTTATCATGAAACTGAAGCTATTGTATTTGCTTTCGC